>JAUWVK010000149.1 GCA_030617485.1 Gammaproteobacteria bacterium | reverse complement strand
ACCTGTTCCATATTGTTAACATTAAACGCTGGCATGCCGAATTCATTTTCAGCGGCGTAGTCCAGTAATTGGCGTAAAGATATAAGGGCCATGGATTTTCTCCTGTCTTAAATTATAAAAAGATTAATTGTTTAAAGGGTTTAAAAAATATTATTCATTTATCTATAAATAAGTATTAATGCTTAGGTCTTATCTCGCGAGGTCTTAATGATGAGCCCCTAACTACCTTAATATTAGTAATTAGGCGCCACCATTTGGCGGCGCTACATCACCGACCCGTAAAATTTTCATGGCGTTAGTTCCGCCCAATTGCCCCATCAAATCACCCTTGGTCAGGATGACGAGGTCACCGTCACGCACTACTCCGCGTCGTTTTAATTCATCAACCGCTTCTATATTAATGGCTGCCTGGTCGCGTGTATCGGTACTGAAGCTAATCGGGTATACACCTCGATAAAGTGTGACTTTTCTGCGTGTGCCCACATGGCTAGTTAACGCATAGATGGGAATACCAGAACTGATACGTGACATCCATAGCGGGGTCGAGCCAGACTCTGTCAGGGCGGCGATGGCTTTTACTTTCAGATGGTTTGCCGCATACATGGTAGACAGAGCAACCGCTTCGTCTACCTTTTTAAAACGGGTATTAATGCGGTGATCTGAACGAGTGGTAAGGCGTTGTTTTTCGGCTACACGACAAATGCGATCCATAGCTTCGACCGCCTTGGCTGGATATTTCCCGGCCGCAGTTTCTGCCGATAACATCACTGCATCTGTGCCATCAAACACTGAGTTAGCCACATCGAATACTTCGGCGCGTGTGGGAATTTGATTATCAATCATGGATTCCATCATTTGTGTGGCGGTGATGACCACACGATTCATTTCACGCGCTTTACGGATAAGTTCCTTTTGTACCGGGGGTAATGCAGCATCCCCGATTTCAACGCCAAGATCACCGCGAGCAATCATGATGACATCAGAGGCCTCGATAATTTCTTCGATGGCATCCAGGGCTTCTGTTCGCTCAATTTTAGCGATTATGCCAGCGTGACCGCCGGCTTCCTCCAGAAGTTTTCGAGCCTGGTGAATATCACCTGCACAACGCGGGAAAGACACTGCGAGATAATCTGCTTTTAGTTCTGCCGCTGTTTTTATATCTTTTATATCTTTTTCGGTTAAAGCTGGAGCGGAAAGCCCGCCGCCCTCACGATTAATGCCTTTTCTATCCGAAAGAGTGCCGCCGACTTTTACTTTACAGTGGATTTGATTGCCTTCGACGGAATCTACCCATAAGACTAGGCGACCATCGTCCAGTAACAGATTGTCTGCACGTTTGAGATCTTTGGGTAATTCTTTGTAGGCAATGCCTACTCGTGTTTGATCGCCTGCTTCGGGATCACAGTCGGCGTCTAAAATAAATACGTCGCCTTCGTTTAATTCAATACTACCGTTTTTAAATTTGTCGATGCGTATTTTTGGCCCCTGTAGATCAACCAGCACACCGATTTGTCGGCCGTGTGCTCGTGCGCGTTTCCGGACTTTTTCTGCACGATCATTATGCCCTTCCGGTGTGCCGTGAGAAAAATTGAGTCTCACAACATCTACACCAGCTTCTATTAGTGCATCCAGTACCTTGGGATCATCTGTTGCTGGACCCAGGGTAGCGACTATTTTTGTTCTTCTTTCCAAGAGTTTTACTCCGGTTGTCTATGCCTTATTTTTCTGCTCTTTTTTCTAACATGGCGACAGCAGGCAAGGTTTTTCCCTCAAGATATTCGAGGAAGGCACCGCCCGCAGTAGAAATGTAAGAAACCTTGTCATAAATGTCATATTTCTGAATGGCTGCAATGGTGTCACCACCACCGGCTAACGAAAACCCGTCGGCATTGGCAATGGCCATGGAAACAGCTTTGGTGCCTTCGCCAAACTGGTCGAATTCAAATACACCGACTGGACCATTCCAGATGATAGTCCCTGCCTTGGCAATGATATCAGCCAACTCTTTGGCTGAATCCGGGCCAATATCAAAAATCATATCGTCGTCCTCTACATCGCCAGCTGCCTTGAGTACGGCAGGTTCGTCTTCGGCAAAGTTTTTACCGCAGACAACATCAGTTGCAATAGGAATGCTGGCGCCACGTGCTTCCATTTTTTTAATTAATGCTTTGGCAGTATCCACAAGGCTGTCTTCACACAAAGACTTGCCAACATTGTGTCCCATGGCCTTAAGGAAGGTATTGGCAATACCGCCACCAACCACCAGCTGGTCAACCTTTTCTGACAGAGCTTCCAGCACTGTAAGTTTGGTCGAAACTTTGGAGCCACCCACAATAGCTACCATCGGCCGGGCTGGATCAGCCAGGGCGCTGGCTAATGCATCCAGTTCGCCGCTTAATAAAATTCCGGCGCAGGCAACGGGAGCAAACATGCCCACACCATGCGTCGATGCCTGGGCGCGATGCGAGGTACCGAAGGCGTCCATGACGAATACATCGCACAAGCTGGCGTATTTTTTCGCCAGCTCTTCGTCATCTTTCTTTTCACCGTCATTGAAGCGAACGTTTTCCAACAAAACGACATCGCCAGCAGCAAGCTCAAGCGAGCTATCCAGATAACCTTTGATCAAAGGAACGGTTTTGCCCAATTTTTCGGACATTGTGTCGGCAATTGGCTGCATAGAATTATCTTCATCAACCACACCCTCTTCAGGGCGACCGCGATGAGACATTACCATCACTTTGGCGCCGGCCTTCATGCAATGTTCAACTGTTGGCATGGACGCTGTAATGCGCGCATCAGATGTAACCTTGCCATCTTTAACGGGAACATTAAGATCGGCGCGAATGAGGACGCGTTTACCGGCCAGATCAAGATCTGTTAATTTAATGAATGACATGTACTGCTCCTAATTTTTTTTATAAATTCTTGTATGACTAAAAAAACTGTTTGGTAAATTGCTCTTCTCTTATTATGAGCGTACTTAACAAACAATTTTTGAAACTAACCAGCCCGGAAAACTCCGGACTGGTTATTTATTTCAAAATTAAGAAAGATTCTTATTTAGAAACGTGTTCAACAAAACGCAGCATGTTTGCTGTGTAGCCGTATTCGTTGTCGTACCAGGAAACTACCTTAACGAAGGTGCCATCCAGAGCAATGCCTGCGCCGCTATCGAAGATAGAGGACTGACCACAACCGCGGAAGTCAGTGGAAACCACTTTTTCGTCGGTGTAACCCAGAGTGCCCTTCATTTCGCCTTCAGATGCAGCTTTCATGGCCGCACAGATGTCGTCATAAGAAGCTTCTTTATCCAGCTCAACGGTAAGATCAACAACTGACACGTCAGAAGTTGGTACGCGGAAAGCCATGCCAGTCAGTTTGCCATTCAGCTCAGGCAATACAACACCCACAGCTTTGGCAGCACCGGTTGATGAAGGAATGATGTTTTCCAGAATGCCACGACCACCGCGCCAGTCTTTCATGGAAGGACCATCAACAGTTTTTTGAGTAGCAGTTGCTGCATGAACGGTAGTCATCAAGCCGCGCTTGATGCCCCAGTTGTCATTCAATACCTTGGCAACAGGAGCCAGACAGTTAGTGGTACAGGAAGCTGCAGACACAATGGCCTGACCTTCGTATGTGTTGTGGTTCACGCCGTAAACATACATTGGTGTGCCATCTTTAGAAGGTGCAGACATCACAACTTTCTTTGCGCCTGCATCGATGTGCTTCTGGCAAGTTTCTTCGGAGAGGAAGAAGCCGGTGCATTCAATGATCAGATCAGCGCCGATGTCGCTCCATTTTAGATCAGCAGGATCGCGTTCAGCAGTTAGACGAATGGTCTTACCGTTGACGATTAAGTTGCCATCCTTTACAGAAATTTCGCCGTCAAAATTGCCGTGCACAGAATCGTATTTGAGCATGTAGGCAAGGTAATCTGCTTCTAGCAAATCATTAATACCCACTACTTCAATATCGCCAAACTCTTTTGCGATAGCGCGAAAGGCCATGCGACCAATACGGCCGAAACGGTTAATACCGACTTTAATAGTCATAAAATTATCTCCTTAAAGGTTTTACTAAAAATTTATCTAATGCTTAAAAAATTAGAGGATTGATTCAACGGCGGCAACAACATTTTCCACCGTGAAGCCAAATTCCTTGAACAGCTC
>JAUWVK010000038.1 GCA_030617485.1 Gammaproteobacteria bacterium | reverse complement strand
TGAAGTCTTGCTGGATAAACCGGCGCAGCTGGTAGCTGTTATAAATGGCATGTTTCCAGACTCCTGGCAGGGCCCCGTACTTTATATTGTTTTCATTTTGTTGGTGACAGTGATATTGCGCGTTGCTTATCTTGTGTTGAGTGTGTGGCAAGTTCGTCAGTTTACAATGATTGCCAAAGATATTACTTATCGAGTTAGAAAAGCTTTGTTGAATCGTTTACAGCGGGTCTCTATGTCAGAGTACGAAACGATGGGCAGTGGCACGGTGAGTTCTCACTTTGTTACGGACTTAAATGCAGTTGATGATTTTATCGGCCAGTCTGTAGCCAGGAGTTTGATCTCTGCACTGACTCTGGTAGGTATTACTGCCGTGCTGCTATGGATGCATTGGCAGTTGGCGCTTTTTATTCTTTTTATGAATCCGCTGGTGATTTATTTCACTATGGTATTGGGTAAAAAAGTAAAGTATCTTAAAAAACGTGAAAATAAAGCCTTTGAGGTTTTTCAGGAAGCCTTAACTGAAACGTTGGATGCAATACAGCAAATCCGCGCCAGTAATCGCGAAAGTCATTACATTCAGGATGTTGTAAAAAAGGCGAAAGGTATAAAAACTCACTCGGCTGCTTTTTCCTGGAGGAGTGAGGCGGCCTCGCGTTTTTCTTTCGGTGTGTTCCTGCTCGGTTTTGATGTGTTCCGCGCCATTACCATGTTGATGGTGGTTTTTTCTGATCTGACAGTTGGTCAGATGATGGCGGTATTTGGTTACCTCTGGTTTATGATGGGGCCGGTGCAGGATATGCTTAACATACAATATTCATTTTTTGCTGCAAAAGCTGCTCTGGGTCGAATTAATGAATTATTAGTTTTGCGACTTGAGCCAAAGTATCCGCATAATCAGGATCCTTTTCAGGGTAAACACACAGTCGGTTTACGAGTTGAGAATGTATCTTTTGCTTATCAGCTGGCCGATGAAACGGATGATCAGAGCTGGGTGTTAAAAGACCTCAACCTCGATATCAAGCCTGGTGAAAAGGTAGCGCTGGTGGGGGCCAGTGGTGGCGGTAAATCCACCCTGGTTCAGGTCATTCTAGGTATGTACCAACCGCAATCCGGGATGTTGTATTTTGATGGTGTGCCAGTCTCCGAAATTGGTCTGGATGTGGTGCGTGAGCATGTGGCAACAGTATTGCAGCATCCGGCCCTGTTTAATGATACCGTGCGCATGAATCTTTCTCTGGGGCAGACCTATAGCGATGAAAAACTCTGGCAGGCGTTAGATGTCGCGCAACTGCGTGATGTCGTCGAGGCTATGCCGGAGAAACTGAGTACAGTGGTAGGGCGGCAGGGTGTGCGTTTATCCGGTGGTCAAAGACAACGTTTAGCTATTGCGCGCATGGTGCTGCTGGATCCACATGTGGTTATTCTGGATGAGGCAACTTCGGCTCTGGATGCCAGTACTGAAGCAAAATTGCACAGCGCTTTGCGAACTTTTCTGAAAGGCCGAACAACGTTAATCATCGCTCATCGATTGAGTGCGGTGAAGCAGGCAGACCGGGTGTATGTGTTTGATGGCGGCCAAATTATAGAAGAAGGTGAGCATGAGGCGTTGTTGCAGAATGATGGTCTGTATAAACGACTTTATGGGAAATTACAGCACTAAGATGTTTTTTGATTGGAGGTTTTAAAATGCCCAAGGCAAGTGAATTAAAAAGAGGCAATGTGGTGGAGATCAAGGGAGATCCCTATGTTGTTAAAAAGATTGAATCACGTAGCCCATCATCACGTGGCGCGCAAACGATTTACAAACTTCGCTTCAGGAATGCAAAAACAGGCCAGAAACTGGATGAGTCGTGCAAAGCGGATGACATGTTTACCAGTGTTGATTTGATTAAGCGTCAGGTGCAGTACCTGTATCAGGATGGCGATATGTTTACCTTTATGGATATCGAAGATTACAGCCAGTACACGCTGGATAAAAATGAGTTGGAGGACTGCCTGGATTATTTAACTGATGGTATGGAAGGAATTTATGCACTGATTGTTGATGACCGCGTTTTGGGTATTGAACTGCCGCAAGTGGTAGAGCTAAAAATTACTGAGACGTCTCCGGCTATAAAAGGGGCTTCGGCGACCAGTCGAACCAATCCAGCAACACTGGCAACTGGTTTGGAGGTTCAGGTACCTGAATATATTGAAACCGGTGAGGTGCTAAAGATAAATACAGATAACGGGAAGTTCATGTCGCGCGCTTAGCGGAATAAAATAAAGAGCAAAAAAGTAATGGAAGAAATAGTGGAAGAAAAAATAGAACAAGAAATAAAACAAGAGAACCAGGAACCAATGGCGGAAGTCCGTATTGGTGATAGTCGGGTTACATTGTTAGGCACGGCGCATGTGTCGCGTACTTCGGCAGATAAGGTCAAAGAGTTACTGGATACAGGTGAGTACGATGCTGTAGCGGTGGAATTATGCCCTAGTCGTCACAACTCCATTGTTGACCCAGATGCGCTTGCGCGCATGGATTTATTTCAGGTTATTCGTGAGGGTAAGGCTTCTATGGTGGCGGCCAGTCTTGCGCTGGGAGCATTCCAGCAGCGTGCTGCCGAGCAAATGGGTATCGAGCCTGGCGCAGAAATGAAACAGGCTATTAATAGTGCAGCAGCGGAAAAAATTCCTGTGTTGCTTATTGATCGGGAAGTGGGTGTAACACTTAAGCGCATTTATCGTAATGTGCCCTGGTGGCGGCGTATGAATCTAATATCAGGTTTGTTGGCCAGCGTGGTTGTCAATCAGGAAGTCAGCGAAGAAGAAATTGAACGTTTAAAAGAAGGCGATATTCTGGAATCCACCTTTGCGCAATTCGCAGAAGAAGAAAAAGATCTGTTCTTGCCGTTAATCGGAGAACGTGACGAATACATGGTTGCGCGTCTGCGACAGGAAGTTGCCAAACATCCGCATGAAAATATCCTGGCTGTGATTGGCGCTGGACATCTTGCTGGTATGGTTAAACATTTCGAGAAAGACTCTTTAGAAAATAAAAATTTTTCTGACCAGGTTGTTGAGCGTCTGGATCAGGTGCCAGCAGGTAGCAAATGGCCTAAATACCTTCCCTGGATAATAGTTGGTCTGGTATTTCTGGGTTTTGCTATTGGTTTCTCTCGAAGCCCATCTCTCGGTTGGGAATTAGTGGTGGACTGGGTATTGATCAACGGTGGCCTGGCAGCACTGGGCGCGTTAATTGCGGCAGCACATCCATTAACGGTTATCGGTGCGTTTTTAGCGGCACCGCTAACCTCTCTGAATCCGACCATTGGCGCCGGTATGGTGACGGCCGGAATTGAAGTGTATCTTCGCCGACCCAAAGTGGGTGACTTTGGTCGCCTGCGGTCAGACACTACTACGCTAAAAGGGTGGTGGAAAAACCGCGTTACACGCACATTATTAGTCTTTCTGTTTAGCACCATAGGCTCAGCTGTGGGAACTTATGTTGCCGGCTTCCGAATTTACGACAAGCTTAGTTGATGCACAGTTATAAAATAACAAAATAAAATGTCCGGACATCATCGATATACTGCAGCGCCCAGCGCAAATCGCAATGACTGGAGCAACGTTCGCTCCCTGTTACCTTATCTCTGGGAATATCGTGGACGTGTATTGCTGGCACTAAGTTGCCTCATCCTAGCCAAGGTCGCTAATGTGGGTGTGCCGTTAATACTCAAATCCCTGGTTGACCATCTCGATATCGATGTCGGTAAAAATATCCTAGTGATTTTGCCAGCAGCCTTATTGTTGTCCTACGGCGCTTTAAAAATTAGTTCTTCCCTGTTTAATGAGTTACGTGATGTGTTGTTTACGCGTGTGCGTTATCGCGCCATGCGCAGGCTTACATTACGCACACTCGAGCATCTTCATAATCTGGCATTACGCTTTCATCTGGAAAGAAAAATGGGCGCTATCAGTCAGGATCTTGCGCGAGGTGCAGCCAGTCTGAGTACACTGCTTAATTATTTTACTTTTAGCATTTTACCCATACTGGTTGAGTTTTCCCTTGTGGCTGGAATTCTGATAACGCAATACGATGCGGTGTTTACCTTTATCATATTTGGTAGTGTGGCGGTTTATGTGGCATTTACGTTTGCAGTCAGTAACTGGCGCATGGGATATCGCCTGGCGATGAACCGTTATCAGTCGCAAGCTAACAATGAGGCCATTGAGAGCCTTATTAATTATGAAACCGTAAAATATTTTGGCAATGAATCACTGGAACTAAATCGGTGTGATAACACGCTGGGGAAATGGGAACAAAACGCGGTACTCAGTCAGGCATCCATATCCGCATTAAACTTTGGGCAGGCAGCTATTATTGCTGTTGGTGTGACGCTCATTATGTTTTTTGCCGCAGATGAAGTGATTAGCGGTGAAATGGGTATTGGTGATTTTGTGTTGGTAAACGCCTTTCTAATTCAGATTTTTATACCTCTGGGTTTTCTGGGAATGGTGTACCGGCAGATGAAGCATTCGTTAACGGATATGGATCAACTGGTAAAACTGCTGGAAGAAGTACCCGAAATTAAAGATCAGCCGAATGCAAAGCCGTTAATCGTTACAAAGGGTGAAGTTAGGTTTGAGCATGTAGCATTCTCGTATCAAGAAGATCGACCCATCTTGCATGATATTAGCTTTACCATTGAGCCTGGCAAAAAATTGGCTGTAGTAGGAGCAAGTGGTGCAGGTAAGTCGACACTGGCTCGTCTATTATTCCGCTTTTACGATGTGGGCGGTGGGCATATTTTTATCGATGGCCAGGATGTGCGTGAGGTCACGCAAGAAAGCCTGCGTGATTCCATGGGTATCGTGCCACAGGATACGGTGCTGTTTAACGAAAGCCTGTATTACAACCTTTCTTATGCGCGAGGGGATGCAACTAAAGAAGAAATCATTGAAGCGGCAAAACAAGCGCAACTACATAGTTTTGTGGAAAGCTTGCCGGATGGTTACGATACTACAGTTGGTGAGCGTGGCCTAAAATTATCCGGCGGTGAAAAGCAACGAGTTGCCATTGCCCGCGCGATACTTAAACGGCCAAAGATATTGATATTTGATGAAGCAACTTCCGCGTTAGACAGTCATTCAGAACAGGCCATTCTTACTGCTCTAAAAAATGCTAGCGCAGAACACACCACACTGGTGATAGCGCATCGCTTGTCGACTATTATTGATGCAGATCAAATTCTGGTAATGGATCAGGGTAGAATTGTGGAGCAGGGTGCTCATCTGGAATTGCTTGAACACAAAGGTGTTTATGCTGACCTGTGGGCTTTGCAACAAAAGGAACGCAATTAGAACCTTCACGCTCGACTACTAGTGAAATAGATGGTTGCGTTTGAATTGTGCCTTTGTGTAAGTTTCGAAACGTTCGCTTTCGAGATTCGGTGAAATATTGATGATCAATGTAATACCCATAATTTTCTATTGTAATCATCGAAGTTAACAAATATTCCTCCCCTCCTTTTTTTTAGGCCGCACGTAACACCATGAACCATCAATAATATTGAGGGATATACACTTTAAATAAATAAGGGATTGTTGCAGTATTCTTAATGATGTATAATAAATACATGTTATATAGTTAGTAACTATAGCAGTTCTTTCATATAGCTAAATCATAAAACGTAGAAAATTACACATTCAGGTGATGCCAATGACTGTTATTAAATCCACTTTTCTGGCGACCGCACTATTAGCCGTTTTTTCAACGCAAAGCTTTGCTGATTTTGTGCCCTTGCCATTGTCAGTACCCGAGCCAAAAGATAATCCAAGTACACCAGAAAAAATTAGCCTCGGTAAACAATTATTCTTTGACCCACGTCTTTCTGTAGACGGTACAGTCTCATGTAACTCCTGTCATGATGTGCAAGGTAACGGAACCGACAGTCGTGCAACTTCGGTTGGTGTAAAAGGCCATATTGGTGGTCGTTCTGCTCCTTCGGTATGGAACGCTGCTTTCCTTAGTTCACAAATGTGGGATGGTCGTTTACCAACATTAGAGGAGCAGGCAAAAGGACCCATTCTTAATCCAATTGAGATGGCTATGCCGCACTCGGATGCTGCAGTTAATCGAATTGCTTCAGTACCAGGTTATGCAAAACAATTTGCAAAAGTATTTGGTGGTGATAAACCAGTAACCTATGAAAATATTGCCAAGGCTATCGCGACTTATGAGCGAACATTAATAACTCCGAATAGTCGCTTTGACCAATACCTGCGTGGCACTGCAACGCTTACCCGCCAGGAATTAAATGGCATGGAAACTTTCAGATCGTTAGGTTGTATTCGCTGTCATAAAGGTCCGGCTATGGCTGGGCCAGTCCTGGCCGACGGAAGGATATTTTTACAATGGTTCCCTGCTTTTCCTAATCCTTATATCGACGAGTTCAAGCTAATTGATGACCTGGGATACAATAATGGCAAAGAGGATGAGCTTGAGGTTAGACGCGGTAAATGGCGTGTACCTTCCTTGCGGAACATTGCCAATACTGCACCTTATTTCCACAATGGCTCTGTTAAAACTTTAAATAAAGCTGTACGTGTTATGGCAAGGTCACAGCTAAATCGTGAAATAACCGATTATGAAGCTGAGCTACTAGAAGTTTTCTTAAGGACCTTAACAGGCGAATACAGCATACAAGCAACGCCCATATTGCCGCCTGACGCTGAAAAAGTCGCAGCTAAATAAAAAATAGTTGTATTATTGTAGTTTTATTAAATCGTCACAGGGGAATTACTTTTTCCTGTGACGATTTTTCTGATTATAACTTTTGTTTTTTAATTATAATTGACCGAGCGTTGTTTGCTGATTCCCGTCCAGCGTGATTTTCCCTTATGGTATTTTTTGGCGTGTTCATCAGCGTCTTTCTGCGCTGCTTTTTGCATGGCGTGGCAGTTCTTGCTGTACCAGCCCTCCAGACTATGAAAGCTGTGCGTGCAAATAGCGAAATATGGTTTTTCTGTGGAGCAAGTTCCTGCTTCGGGGTGATTGCCAGATGCTAGCGCTGTTACAGGGAATGCAATAAATATTAGGGTGCTGAATAAAAATAAGCGCATAAAGAATTACAAACTCTTCTGATTATAAATCTAATCTACGCAACTCAGGTTCTGGGACACTTCGTTCCCATGCGTTTTTAAATTCTTTTGTTAGTAGACGTGCTTTGCCAGGGTTGTTGAATTCAACGCTACCTTCATATCGATCCGCATGTGGTCGATGAATAATGCCGGTGTCGTCCACGATCATAAAACTATCAATCCTTTCCTGGTCTTCTATATCTGCGCGGTGGATAAAAATATGGCTGCTGATTCTTCTGGCCAATTCCACAATACGGTGGCCGCGTGTTACCGCTATAGTTGGATCTATGATGAGGATGTAAACTTTTGTATGGGTTGATGTCAGTGCGAGTTTTTTGGCTGCATCTATGAACTCAATGGTGTCGAAAATACGTGGGTCCAGATTAGGGGTGAAAAGCCTTAATGTGAACTGTCCTTGTTCAGCCATGCGATTTACCGCCAGGCGATTGTCGTCTCGGCTTTCTAGTCTGATGAGTTCTCTGTTTTCACCTAAAATTTGGTTTTGCAAATCATTGATGTTTAAGCCTTCATTGAGGCTGGGAAGTAATCGTGTCATGTGTTTGTGGGGAATCCCCGCATCCATGAATTCAACACCTTGTGTATTGAAGCCTTGCCGTTGATAAAATTCGATAGCCTGAATTTGTGCGTCAAGTTGCACGCGGGGTAACTGGCGCGCTCGTGCAATGGTGGTGAGTGCGGTCAGCATTGTGCTGCCGACCCCTTTATTTCGCCAGGCGCGTAGTACCGCCATGCGTCCAATATGGCCGTCAGTTGTCATGCGTGATGTGCCAATTGGTCTGCCTTTACTATCACGTGCCAGTAAGTGAATACAGTCTTCATCCTTGCCATCCCATTCCAGTTCGGGTGGTACGTTTTGCTCACGGATGAAAATGAATTCACGAAGAGTCCGCAGATCATCTTCGGCGTCTTTCCAGGTGACCCGGTCGACCTGAAATGTATCCGCAGGTTTTTTGCCTGTTGATGAATCGTTGCTAGTTGTTGAATTAGTTGTTGAAGGTGACATAACCAATGTTATATAACTCCGTCAGTAAAGATGTAAAGTCAGATATTGCCAGCTTATCAGCTAATTTTGTATAGCTATACTGACGTTGGTCACACAGCAGGGGCGCTGCAAAGCTTAGTTCGACTGACAGTAGGTATTCCTTGCCATCGATAAATAAAATATTTCCACCATTTTGGCTAATAAAGGCAAAGCGGGCTGATTCACTGCGTTCAAGCGTGGCGTGTTCCTGAAACAGGCTGAGAAATTGTTCAGGTGTGAGTGTTTGTTCCGGTTCAGTGACAGGTTCGCCAGATTTAGATTCAGTAATAAAGCATCCAAACCAGGAATCAAAAGAGGAGTTATTATCAGAAGTTGCGGAGCGAATAATCTCACGCACTTTTAGCAGGGATTCGTTGGAAATTTCTCCTGAGTGTTGCTGCAAGCGTAAATCAGGGTCGGAGTAACGCAAACTATCACCAAGTTTGCTGGCGACACTATCAGTAAAGCCCGTGATGATATCGGCATGTGCTGGAGCCCGAATCCTATGGAAAACGTCATGCAATTTTCCATGGCGACACCATGATGCGCCAACCCCGGTGGCAGGTAGAGCATGTCGCCAGGTTCCAGTATCCATTCATCAGTGGCCTGGAAATCACGCATGATGTTCAAATCCAGATCGGGAAGGCGATTGTCTTCACTGACGGGATCAGAGCTGATTTGCCAGCGTCGTTTTCCCAATCCTTGAAGTAAAAAGACATCGTATTGATCAGTGTGCGGGCCAACCGTGCCCTGATCCGGCGCGTAACTGACCATCACATCATCCACCCGCCAGCTTGGAATAAAGTCGAAACGATCCATGAGCACTGCCAGTTCGGGCACGAACTTATTGCATTCCTGCACCAGCAGAGTCCAGTGGCTTTCGGGTAAATTTGCAAAGCGTTGTTCGGCAAATGGGCCATGTTCCAGCGCCCATGGGTGAGGGCCGTCACGTTCAAGTATTAGACGAGATTCCACCTCGTCTTCGCAGGCTAGTCCAGCCAACTCATCGGGATCGACGGGGGATTTATAATCGGAAATTGCGTTGCGGATCAGCAGCGGTTTTTTTTGCCAGTAGTCTGCAAGAAAGGTCTCAGGCGTTAGGCCGCCTAGTAGTTGGTTTGGTGTCCCGGTCATGGGCATATTGTACTTGAAAGAGGGTCTACGCGGAGAAGGTCGTTCCCGGTCATGACCCACATGGATGTGGGAAATGCAGATACTGCAGGAGCAATTATCTGCCCATGTGCTCCACGGCATAAGCCCATCCCTCGGCTTTGGCTCCCTGCTTCGCTCTACCTCCTACATCCTTGTAGTCGTGGGCAAAAAAAAGGCTGCACATAGAGGTGTGCAGCCTGAACGGAGGAGATTTCGACAACAATGCATGGGAGGGAGGAATGCTGCCGTTCTCACGATTCTTATTATGCTGACTATGGATGCAAATACTGTGACCTGCGTCACAAAATTGAGAGGGAAAGACGAAGCGAAAAGACTAGTTTGTCCAGAGGTATCCTGGCATGCATCGTCGCTCCCGGCGTCCTCGGCAACTGCTCCTGCGTCGCCTAAAGCGCCTACTGTTGGTGCTCTACCTCCTGCATCCATGCAGTCGTGACCATCGTCGCTCCCGGCGTCCTGCCTCCCGCGACATACCGATCATCCTGACCATAAAAAAAGGGGTGCAATGTGCACCCCTTAAAGGGAGAGTATTTCGTAGTTAGGGAGGAGGGGTGCCTGACTACACTTTACATAAGGCACGTAACGTACCAACTTCTGCTATTTGCCATGAAAGCTATAAAACACGGGAGGATGGTGTGAGTCTGGGTTTTGGTGGTCAGGTTAACAACGCGGCTAGATGACATTATTCCGTTGTTTTGGATTGTTTTCAGCAACGGATGCCGGTTTTCTGTCAGTTTTCAGGCGACAAATACGCTGAGTTTGCTAGATTTTTTTTGCCTGTTCCGCGGCATTGCCCAGGTAGTTGGCAGGGGTCATTTCCAGCAGGGCCTTTTTGGCTTCGTCTGGAATTTCCAGCGCGCTGACAAATTCCTGCAGTCTTTCCTGGTCGATTCCCTGGCCACGAGTCAGTTCTTTGAGTTTTTCGTAGGGCTTTTCGATGCCATAGCGACGCATGACGGTTTGTACCGGTTCGGCCAGCACTTCCCAGCAGTTATCGAGGTCTGCATTGATCTTGTCCGGGTTCACTTCCAGCTTGCTGATGCCTTTCAGTGTTGATTGATAGGAGATGACTGAGTGACCAACACCCACACCCAGATTACGCAACACGGTGGAGTCGGTGAGGTCTCGCTGCCAGCGAGAAATGGGCAGTTTGGCGGACAGGTGGTTAAAAATGGCATTGGCCAGCCCCAGATTACCTTCGGAATTCTCAAAATCGATGGGATTCACCTTGTGCGGCATGGTGGAAGAGCCCACTTCGCCAGCGATAGTGCGCTGCTTGAAGTAACCGAGAGAGATGTACGCCCAAACATCGCGATCAAAATCCAGCAGGATGGTATTAAACCGCGCTACCGTGTCGAACATTTCGGCAATGTAGTCATGGGGCTCAATTTGGGTGGTGTAGGGATTAAATTCCAGGCCCAGATTGGTCACAAACTTTTCGGCGATATCGGCCCAGTCCAGTTCGGGGTAGGCGGATAAATGCGCGTTGTAGTTACCTACTGCGCCGTTGATTTTACCCAGCATGGGCACAGTTGAGAGCTGGGTTTGTTGACGTTCCAGTCGTGCGGCTACATTCGCCATTTCCTTGCCCAGAGTGGTGGGAGAGGCAGGCTGGCCGTGGGTACGGGACAGCATGGGCTGGTTTGCATTGTCCTTTGCCAGCTTTTTAATGGCGGTGATCACCTCATCCATTTGCGGCAGTAAAGCCTGGCTGCGGGCTTCGCGCAGCATCAGGGCATACGCGAGATTGTTGATGTCTTCTGAGGTGCAGGCAAAATGGATGAATTCACTCACTGCCTCCAGCTCGGCATTGCTCTCAATTTTTTCCTTCAGGAAGTACTCCACCGCTTTCACGTCGTGATTGGTGGTGCTTTCGATATTCTTTACCCGTTGGGCGTCTTCTTCAGAAAATTTGTCCACGATGGCATTGAGGACATTATTGGCGTGCTCGCCAAAATTGGGTACTTCCGGGATGCCGGGATTTTTCGCCAGCATTTGCAACCAGCGCACTTCCACCAGTACACGATGTCGGATCAGGCCGTATTCACTGAAAATGGGCCGTAAATCGACACATTTGGCGCCGTAGCGCCCATCAATGGGGGAAATGGCCGTTAAACTACTGAGATCCATGGTGGCTCCTGATTAGCTCCAGATATAGAAGAGTGCGAATAATACTATATTTTGCAGGCAGTTACCCCTGCTGAAAGCCTGCCTTCTTTGAGCCTGTGTTCGCCAGCATAGCCCTGAATCAGCTATAATCGCCTGCTCGATGGCCAGTTTATAAAATTAGGCCGTTACCGAGGCTAATCCTGAATGGCATCCCATTACAGTGAAACAAGAGACAGAGAAACAAGAGAGCATTATGTTAGAAGCTTACCGAAAGCATGTAGAAGAACGGGCCACAGATGATCTGCCCCCATTGCCACTTAATGCAGAGCAAGTAGCCGCGTTGGTGGAGTTATTAAAAACTCCGCCTGCAGGAGAAGAGGCCTTTCTGGTTGAGTTGCTTACCCACCGTGTACCACCAGGTGTAGATGAAGCGGCTTACGTAAAGGCCGGTTTTCTTTCTGCCGTCGCCAAAGGCGAAACCAGCTCTCCGTTGATCGATGCTAAACAGGCCACGGAATTACTGGGCACCATGCTGGGTGGTTATAACATTCAGTCATTGGTGGATTTGCTGGATAACGATGAACTTGCATCGGTTGCTGTGGAAGCCTTGTCTAAAACATTATTGGTATTTGATGCTTTTCACGATGTGCTGGAGAAAGCCAAAAACAATGCGTTTGCCAAACAGGTAGTCGATGCCTGGGCCGATGCCGACTGGTTTACTCGCAAGGATCCGTTGAGCGAGACCATTACCGTCACGGTCTTTAAAGTGCCGGGCGAAACCAATACCGATGATCTGTCTCCAGCCTCCGAAGCATGGAGTCGCCCGGACATTCCCCTGCATGCCAAGGCCCTGCTCATTAACAGCATGCCCGATGCGCTCAGTAAAATTGAAGAACTA
>JAUWVK010000144.1 GCA_030617485.1 Gammaproteobacteria bacterium | reverse complement strand
TCATCCAAAAGTGATGAAGAATTCACGGCAACAGGCTTTCATGCCAAAATTAAATCTGGTCCGGTTACGTTACAGTATGAGCAGGCTACCGGTGCCTGGGATGTCGATGAGCGAGAGGGTTATTACACCCAGCTGATGTATGACTGGGAAAAATATACCTTTGGTGTGCGTAATGACTACTATGATGGGGATGCTGAAAATTCAGCTACCAAAAGCGGTAAAACCTTTAATAGCCTGTTTGTGAACTACCATATTAATAAGGCGATTACACTGAAAGCTGAATACCATGCAATTGATTTAGAAGACCCGGCTGAGCAGGATTTTGGGAAGACTATCTTTAGTGTTGTTGGCTATCTTGGAAACTAATTAGGGAACATAGGTGAGACCATGAAAAAAAATATGAATATGTGTTTGAAAGGCCTGGTCGCCGGTTTCCTGTTAACCACGACTATTGTTGTGCAGGCGGCTGATGTAGCGGTGATTATCCATCGCTCAAACCCGGAGACGCTCTCCGTTGAACAGATAAAAAATATCTATTCAGATCGAGTGACGACCTGGCGAAGTGGGCAGCGTATTGAAATCTATAATTTACCTGATAACCAGGATGCGGCTGATGTGTTTGCCCGCGAGGTACTGGGAATGAGTGGTCGGGCTGCGGCTGCTGCAGAACTGCAACGCAGGACTAATAATACGTTGAAAAATCCTTCTAAAACCAAGCGTGAACGGCTGGTGCTTTCTATAGTTTCCAGAAAGAAGAATGCTATTGGTTATGTGCCAGAGTATATGATTAAGGATAAAAGCAAGATACGTGTTGTTAGAATATTGAAAGAAAAGTAGCTGTTTAGTTTTACTGTTATTACTGCAGGAAAGTATCGACGGGTTGCTCTTTGAGTAACCCGTTTTTTTATGGTCGTAAAAAGTGTGATTTGGTGCACAGTTTATGTGTAGGAAAACCTGATAAATTATATCAAGAGTTTTAAAGATCCAGCACTTATTGGGGGTTTGATATGAAGCAGGAAACATTTTTTCGAGCCACCGTTATAGGGGCTGTTTTATTTGTTAGCGTGGTTTTGTCCATGGCTCAAGCTCAGGACTATAACGATGGTTTGTTGGCTGCCAAAGCGGGTGATTACAATACTGCTGTAATGAAGTGGCAGCCTTTGGCCCTGCAGGGCGATGCCATGGCGCAATTTAATCTGGCTCTGATGTATCACCGAGGGCTAGGTGTCGGGATTGACGAGGCGAGGGCAGTAGCCTGGTACAAAATGTCGGCTAAAAATGGTTACATCAAGGCGCAGGAATTTCTAGCTGCCGCATATAAAGAAGGCTGGTTTGGTTTGCCTAACGATCAAAATAAAGCAAACTATTGGGTGCAACGCATGGGAGAGCAGTCACTCTAGTTTTTGGCAGGATTGAAAACCTTTTACAGTCGTTCCGATTTTACATATGAAGCCACATCAGTATTTTGATGTGGCTTTTTTGATGTACGGGATGTACGAATATCGCGAGAGCACAGGGATGTGCGTAGCGACTGGCTTAGTGTGGTTTTGCACAAGGGCAGATAATTGCTCCTCGACAACTGCTCCTGCGTTGTTCTAATTACGGGCGTCCTGCCCTAATGCATTCCCCATATCCATGTGATTCATGTGCGAGACCAATTTGCCAGGAGCAGATTGGGATAGCCAAAGGTGGCCCGTAGGGCGAACACCAGCGACCGCCAGGGATGGCGGAAGGTAGAACAACGCAGGAGCAGTTGTCGAGATGGTGTGAGTCAGTGGCTATTGGTGATATGAAGAGACCATCTTGTAATGTTTCCCAATATGGCTTCATTTAGTAGTCGGAAATGATGAAGCTGGAAAGACCTTAGGCTATGCTTCGTTCGGCAGGTGGCGGAGATCACCTAATAGTCTAGAGTTTGTCAGTGGGGCTGGTTGTGATCATCGGAAGGTTATCCCCGGGATAAGGTTTTTGGAGGGTCGGTTCATGAAACGTTTTGCTGTTCTGGTAACGTTGTGCGCATTTTTCTTTTTGGTTGCCTGTTCTGGTAACGAAGTTCTGAGTGAATCACTGAATGATCAAGGTGTGCCGACCTGGGTAGGTCAAGGCAGCAGTATTATAAAGTCCAGACAAAGCCGGTTATTTCATGGCGTTGGTTCGGCTCCTATGCTGGGTGATTTCTCATTGCAAACCTCTGTTGCCAACAGGCGTGCCCGAGAAGAAATTGCTCGAATAGTGACATCGTATATGGAAATAGTGTCGCGTGAGTATATTGCAACAGGCCAGGCTTCCCATGCCGGTTTTGGTGAACAGGAAGTCGCAAAACAGATTGAGGTTTTGAGTAAAATGGATCTATCAACGATAGAGGTTGTTGGCCACTGGTCCGATGATGGTTCCAGAGTTATTTATGCTATTGCACAAATGGATATAGCGAAAGTCAGGCAGGCAATTAAAGAGATAGCTTCTGTTAATAAAGGTTTGAAAGCTTATATTGCTGTAGAAGGCGATAAGATTTTTGATCGTATCGCTAAAAAAGAATAATAAGCGCTTTACCCGCCCGTCACTGACATAAAGCGCACTATCTGCCCTGGCTGTTCATTGAATTCGTGGCGTTCCGGTTTGAGAGTGATGGCATGACGAATCGCATCCTGCAACTCACTATCAGTAATACCATCGCGTAGCAGCGGACGTAGTTCGAATTTATTATCCTGTCCCAGGCACAGGTAAAGCGTTCCATCTACCGACAAGCGTACCCGGTTACAGGTCTCGCAGAAGTGTTGTGATATTGGAGTGATAAAACCAATGCGTAAATCAGTACCCACAACACGCAGGTAACGGGCAGGCCCACCGCCGGGCATCATTCCCGGAATCATTTCAAAACGTTGTTCCAGTTTGGTGCGCACTGTTTGCAGGTCCACGTAGTGGTCTACTGCGTCGCGACCAGTAATACCCATAGGCATGGTTTCGATAAAACGCAGGGTGAAGTCATGTTCAATACAGAAATCCACCATGGCTTCGACTTCATCTTCGTTGATGTCCTTCATTACTACCATGTTGATTTTCACCGGGGAAAAACCAGCTGCTTTGGCGGCCATTAGGCCGTCGATGACTTTTCCTAACTTGCCGCCAGTAATGTCCTGGAAACGTTTCGGGTCGAGGCTATCTAAACTCACGTTGAGACGGCGTACCCCTCCGGCATGCAAATCCTCAGCATGACGGGCGAGTTTCACGGCATTGGTGCTCAGGGAAAGATCTTCGATGCCGGGTAAGTTTTGAAGTCTGGCAGCTAGCTCAGGCAGATTCTTGCGTACCAGCGGTTCGCCGCCGGTAATGCGAATACGACGTGTTCCTAAAGCACCAAAAGCGCGTATGACACGTTCGATTTCGTCAAAGGTTAGCCAGTCTTCTGGTTCCTCGAAATCTTTGAATCCCTTTGGTAAACAATAGAAGCAGCGCAGATCGCAACGATCCGTTACCGAGAGGCGCAGGTAGTCGATGGTACGGTCGAAGGGATCGATGAGTTGTGATGTCATGATTTCAGGTGTGGCGAGTAGGCCCGTTCAGAAGATATCGCTTGTGTGATCCGTAACTAACTATAGCACAAGCCCCGATTCATCCAGTCGGGAACAAACAATGGTTTTTTGGACTAGACTTTGTCCAGAAGAGGATTGTTATGCTTCTCGCGCTAATCGACGCCATGGTCGAGCAAAAGTGTCGGCGGGCGGTGCATTAGTGAGTGAAGCTCATATTCAGGAGGCACTAGAGTTAGAGATGAAGGGTTCCATCAGCCGGAAACAATTGTTTAGCGGCGACTTCAGTGGTTTGCGTGCACCGATTCGGCCACCGTGGGCGCTGGCCGAAGAACAATTCCTCGAAGCTTGCAGCCAATGTGGTGAGTGCATTACCGCCTGTGCCCAGGGCATTCTCAAATCTGGCCGCGGCCATTATCCCCAGGTCGATTTTCAACAAGGTGAGTGCACCTTTTGTGGCGATTGTGTGCGGCAGTGTCAGGACGCTGCCTTGTCTTTCCCTCCCCCAGGGAGTGAGGCCTCCCCGTGGCAGGTACGGGCCTACATCGGCGACGGCTGTCTGGCCTGGAAAAGCATCGATTGCCGGACCTGTGGTGAGCAATGTGAACAGGATGCCATCTTTTTCCGTTTTTCTGTCCGTGGTATTCCCCGCCCAGAGCTTCATGCCGATAATTGTAACGGCTGCGGGGCTTGTCGCGCCCCCTGTCCGGTCGATGCCATCACTTTGAGGATCTTATGAATATCTCAGGAATTTATGTCAAAGCCTGGCCGGCAGATCTGCCGTCGGTCCAGCAACGTTTAGAAGCGGTTTCCGGTGTCGAGGTACATATGACAACGGAGGACGGCGGTTTAGTGGTAACGGTAGAAACCGAT
>JAUWVK010000134.1 GCA_030617485.1 Gammaproteobacteria bacterium | reverse complement strand
AAGACGGGGTAATTCCATGATGCCTGATGCTAGTTCAAACAGTGCCGAAGGCTGAACACCAGATTTAGATTTTTCACCACTAATATTCACTTGCAGACAGATATTGAGGGGCGGAAGATTGTTCGGACGTTGCTCATTGAGACGCTGCGCAATTTTTTCCCGGTCTACGCTATGTACCCAGTGAAAAAGGCTAGCGATTACCTGGGTTTTGTTGGACTGGATAGGGCCAATGAAATGCCAGTGCAGGCCTAAGTTAGACGCTCTAGTTTCAGATAATGAAGTGATTTTCCCCTGTGCTTCCTGCAGGTAACTTTCGCCAAAGTCAGTAAACCCGGCCCGTGCTACTTGTGCGATATCTTCTGGTGGACGTGTTTTGCTGACAGGTAAAATCTGTACAGAGCCGGATTTTCGACCAAAGCGTTTTTCGGCTGCCTTCACCCGGAGTACGATTTCTTGTAGTCGAGTTGCTATGTCCACATTATCAGGCATGGTTAACTTATCTCAGCGTGGTCTAGTATTTAAAGCCCAGTAATAGGGCTATGGAAGAAATTCAGCATAAAGAATTCTACACTAGCGGTCGTTATTAAAATTGAATAATCTTTTGAGAAAACCGGTGATAAGGTAAAAATGTGAAGCTATTACCTGTACTTAGGTGAAAGTCGTGGTACAACTAATAATACAACAGTCATGTTGCTAACCAACAATATTGCATGAGGCTGGCTGATTTTTAACCAATCGTTGTTTTTGTTGGCACTAAATTATTTGCGAATTACGTTATTAAAAACGTTACGACAACATATTAATAAAACACACTATCAAAGATAAGCGGGAATAATTCATGGATATTTCAGAACTACTGGCCTTTAGCGTAAAAAATAACGCGTCTGATTTACATCTCTCAGCTGGGGAACCTCCCATGATTCGCGTTGATGGGGAAATCCGGCGGATTAATGTGCCATCCATGGAACACAAGATAGTGCATTCTCTGATTTATGACATCATGAATGATCGTCAGCGAAAAGATTATGAGGAATTCCTTGAGGTTGATTTCTCATTTGAGATTCCCGATCTGGCACGTTTCCGTGTTAATGCTTTTAATCATCAGCGTGGCGCTGGTGCTGTGTTTCGTACCATTCCAAGTGTTATTTTGACCTTTGAACAATTGGGTTGTCCGGCTATCTTTGCGGACCTGGCTGATACGCCTCGAGGTCTGGTATTAGTGACCGGGCCAACGGGTTCCGGTAAATCCACTACCCTGGCAGCGATGGTCGATTACAAAAATGATACCGAGCATGGTCATATTCTTACCATCGAGGATCCGATTGAGTTTGTACATAAATCCAAAAAATCATTAATCAACCAACGTGAGGTGCATCGTCATACGCTTGGTTTTAATGAAGCTCTTCGTTCGGCCTTGCGTGAAGATCCGGACGTTATCCTGGTGGGTGAAATGCGTGATCCTGAAACCATTCGGCTGGCATTAACAGCGGCCGAGACGGGTCACCTGGTGTTTGGTACCTTGCATACCAGTTCGGCAGCTAAAACCATCGATCGGATTATTGATGTGTTCCCGGCAGCAGAAAAAGAAATGGTGCGTTCGATGCTGTCAGAATCTCTACGTGCAGTTATTTCTCAGACTTTGTTGAAAAAAGTCGGTGGTGGGCGAGTTGCTGCACATGAAATCATGGTTGGTTCCCCTGCGATTCGTAATCTGATACGTGAGGCAAAAGTAGCGCAAATGTACTCGGCAATTCAAACTGGTCAGGGGCTGGGTATGCAAACCCTCGATCAAGATCTTCAACGACTTTTGCAAAAAGGTATCATCACCAAGCAGGAAGCTGCTAGCAAGGCAGCAAATAAGGATGACTTCGTATAGTATTGCTGCCTGTTTTTGAATAAGGACGCGGAGGCAAGGTGCAAAAAAAGCCAATTACTATCCTGAGAAATTTTCAGGCTTTACTGAAATTGATGGTGAGCAAGGAAGCCTCTGATCTTTTTCTTACGGAGGGTTTGCCTCCTAGTCTTAAAATTAACGGCTCTATTACCCAGATTTCAGAAGAACCACTTACAGCTGATCAGGTAAAAAAGCTTGCTCTTTCTTCCATGAATGAGCAGCAGCAAAATGAATTTGAAAAAACCCAGGAATGTAATTTTGCCATCTCTCCTCCCGATACTGGTCGATTTCGGGTAAATGTTTTCCAACAAAAAAATAATGTTGGTTTTGTCTTACGTAGAATAGAAACTGAAATCCCTACTTTTGAAGAATTAGGTATTCCCAAAATACTGGCTGACCTGTCAATGATGAAACGCGGCCTGGTGATTGTCGTTGGTGCTACGGGTACCGGTAAGTCCAGTACATTGGCATCGATGGTGGGTCACCGAAATAACAATAGCCATGGTCATATCATTACCATTGAAGATCCCATCGAATATGTTCATGAACACAAGGGTTGCATCCTTACCCAGCGCGAAGTGGGTGTGGACACGAAAAGTTTTGAAGCTGCTTTGGAGAACACTTTACGTCAGGCGCCAGACGTTATTCTTATTGGTGAAATACGCAACCGGGAGACCATGGAGCACGCCATTGCTTTTGCCGAGACAGGTCACCTGGTGCTAACGACTTTGCATGCCAATAATGCTAATCAGGCTTTAGAGCGTATTTTGCATTTTTTCCCTAAAGACCGACGCGATCAAACTTTATTGGATTTATCGCTTAATCTGCGAGCCATTATTGGCCAACAGCTTATTCTTTCTACGAATAAAAAGAGTCGCGTTCCTGCTGTTGAGATTTTGATTAATACGCCATATGTGAGTCAAATGATACGCGAAGGTAGTGTTGCTGAGCTCAAGGATGTTATGGGCAAGTCTAATCAACAGGGCATGTTAACTTTTGACCAGGCGCTATATGCATTATACAAAAAGAAAAAAATCACCTACGAAGATGCCTTGCATCATGCGGACTCTGCTAATGAGTTGCGCTTGATGATCAAGTTAGGATCGAAATCTGGCGTTAAAAAAATGGGTGATACGTTAAGTGGAGTAACGCTTGTCGATGTAGACGATAGTTGATTTTTTACCCATCTAATAAACTTCGAATTCCCGATAGTAATACTCAACTTCTTGAGCCTCATTCCAGTTATATTTTTAGTTCTGCATAAAAAACCCCATTTACGATCTACACTAGGTGTGTGAGCTAACGAAGCCCACACGCGATCATCAGTAATCTTTATTGCTGCGATATACAGCGTTTATGTGCCACTCATTCGCATTTTTCTTCTGATTCCGCACGTTTTACTCAGCACTTGATTGCTTGGGTGTCAGGTACTATATTAGGCGTTACTTATAGAGGAGCAAGGCATGAATCTGTCCAGTATTCTTGTATATACATCACCGAGTAATCTCGAAGACCTGAAAAGTTCTTTATGTGCGTTACCGGGAATCGAAGTACATCACCAGTGCCTGGATACGGGTCGATTGATTCTTATCCAGGAAGCGTCTGATGACAAAACAGAAATGGATGGCTTGAGGCGCATCAAGGACTTGCCTCATGTAAAGGCGGCAGAAATGTTTTATCACTATGTTGATGACGGCAGCGTGCTGCCAGCCTCACCAGAAAATGAGGAGGTTTTGTCATGGGCATAACACGACGCACATTCATCAAGGCCAGTATGGCGACCGCTACAGCCGCAGCCGTTGGTTTGCCCGTGAGTCAGGCGGCACTTGCTGCCGCCAAAACTATGGAAAGCGACTGGCGCTGGGATCGCGGAGTCTGTCGTTTTTGCGGTGTGGGTTGCGGGATTCAGATTGCCACCAAAGATGGAAAAATTGTTGCGACCAAGGGCGATCCTGATTCACAGGTAAACCGCGGTATTAACTGCATCAAAGGTTATTTCAACGGTAAAATTCTCTACGGTAAAGATCGTTTAACCAAACCGCTGTTGCGCATGAAGAATGGCAAGTTCCACAAAGAGGGCGGCTTTGCGGAAGTGAGCTGGGAACGTGCCTTCGATGAAATGGAAAAACAATTCCGTAAAGCCTATAGCGAACTGGGCCCTACCGGGGTAGGCATCTTTGGCTCTGGTCAGTACACCATCCAGGAAGGTTATGCCGCCATGAAACTCATGAAGGCGGGTTTTCGTAGTAACAATATTGACCCCAATGCACGTCATTGCATGGCTTCAGCAGTAGCCGGATTTATCCAGACCTTTGGTATCGATGAACCGGCTGGTAATTACGACGACATCGAACACACTGACACCGCCATTCTCTGGGGCGCGAATATGGCAGAGATGCACCCTATTCTGTGGACACGCATCGTCGACCGGCGCAGCAAACATCCTAATATGCGCATCGTTAATCTCAGCACCTACAGCAACATGTCTTCCGATATGGCGGACCTGGAGATTATATTCCGTCCCAGTAGTGATTTGGCTATTCAAAACTTTATTGCCCGTGAAATTATTAAACGTGACGCGGTGAACTGGGACTTTGTGAAAAAACATTGCGTGTTTGCCACCGGCCCCTATGACATCGGTTACGGTATGCGCAACAACAGCGATTTTGCTTTTAAAAAGGAAATGGATACACAGGCCGAGCAGCGCATGCACACTCTC
>JAUWVK010000079.1 GCA_030617485.1 Gammaproteobacteria bacterium | reverse complement strand
AATAACAGAAACGCAGAATTTACAGTTTGGTTCAGTGACGGCATCTGTGGCCGGTACCGTTATTGTTGATACGACGAGCGTTAGAACCGCAACTGGTGGGGTAGTATTAGTTGGGGCGGTGGGGGCGGCCGGTAGTTTCGCCATGAGTACTGCAACCTATGCATTTACAGGCAGGGCTCTTGCTACTGTCACTGCGGGACCGATAACGACTCTAACGCATGTCTCATTGCCGGCAACTATGACTGTTGGTACTTTCACCACCAACCCGGTGTCGGGTGGAGCGTTTGATTCAGCAGTACCTTTAACCGTTGGTGCGACCTTGAGCGTGAATACCCTGCAAGAACCCGGCTTATACACGGGTGCATATTCGGTGACTGTCACTTTCCAGTAGTCAGCACGTGTATTTTTTAATTCACTGGCGCATGTATTGATATAACGAAAGCTGAAATGCTTGCTCGTTCCAGTGAGATAATTACTCGTGAAAATCTTCTCTTAATCCACAGCCTATTAAAGAATTGCCTAATGTAGACGAAAAAAGAAGTAATTAACTGAGGAATGTCAGCATATTTTAGCCATTTTAAGTATTTGGCGGTGTGTGAGTGCGAATGAGATTTAATAATAAACATTACTATTTAACAGGCTTGATCGGTGCTGCGTTATTTTTATCGCTGCCCGCGCCATTATTTGCCGTGAGTTCTGTTACTGCAGTTACTGTGAAAGTTAATCGTTTTTTATCGATGTCAAACACAGATACTATGAATTTTGGAGAGGTATCAATCAACTCGGTTGGAGGTGAGGTTACGCTGAATTCTGATGGGACACGCGAGACTGCGGGCGGCGTTAAACTTGATAGTAGTGGCTCCCACTCGCCGGCGAAATTCGTCATCGAAGGTGCTTTAAATGCTGATTATTCTATTTCGTACCCGGAAGAAGTGGTGTTGACAGACGGGTATGGAAACGATTTGGTTGTTAATCAGATTAATGGCGAGTTATTTGATACCGGTGAGTCAAGCTCGAATGGTCTAAAAGAACTGGTGGTGGGTGCAAAATTAAACCTGGATGCCTATCAGGCAGTTGGCGCTTATAGCGGTAGCATGGTGGTTGAAGTCGAATATCGATAAAACAGAGGTTTGAGCGCTTAACTTTAGGCAAAAAGTTAAAGCTCTCAAAAGCTTGGACGATAATCTGTTATAGAAACGAATTTAGATCACCTGGTCGTGTATTGGCCAGCATTGTTATAACTAAGAATTAAGACCAAGAGACTGAGGTAAAAGATTATGTTTAAACGTAAACTATTAGCTGCACTTGTTACCACGACCACTGTCGGTTTTGCTGGTTACGCTATGAATGCCAGTGCAACAGAGCTGACTACAGCTACGGCTAATGTCACTATTATTGCGCCAATCAGTATTCTAGAAAACACGCAGCTGAATTTTGGTTCGGTTGCTCCTGCTGCAGGTGCTGGTGACACAACGACTGTGACAGTTGCTCCTGGAGGTGGCGTATCATCAGCTTCTACCCCTACAGCTGGGTTGGGTGGTGGCCATGCGGCAGGTGATTTTACTGTGTCAGGTATCTCTGGCTCCGCCTATGTTGTTACGTTACCGGTTGCTGACATTACGTTCAACGGAATGACTTTGAACACTTTTACTAGCAATAATACCGGGACATTGACCGGAGGTTCGGACAATCTTACTGTAGGTGCAACACTGTCGATACCGGGTGGCCAGGCAGCTGGTATTTACAGCACAAACTATACTGTTACGGTTGAATATAACTAATATTTAACTAAATTAGTTATGAAATTAAATGGAGAGCTTTTGCTCTCTATTTTTTTGATTTGAGAAAAAAGACTATTGCTGATGACATAAAGGTCTTATGTGCATTATTATGAGACTTTCAGCTGGTTACATGGTGAGGCATTAATTATGCTGTTGAGTCGATCAGGGTCAAAGTCTGTTGTTTCTTTTCTGTTAATTAATCCAGGGCGCTATTCCAGGTGCTCTGGTAAGGTTTTCCTGCCTTCTTGTCTGGCGATACTTCTTTTATTCTCAACTATCGTTGACGCAGTGGCAGGAAGTCAGCTGACCGTTACCCCGACTCGCATTGTTCTTTCGGGAAAAATGCGTAGTGCTTCGGTAACCATTATCAATAATGGTGATAGCCCGGGTACTTACAGAATTTCACTGGTTAATAAGCGCATGACGGTTGATGGTCGATTTGAGGAAGTAAAAGAGCCTGCGCCCGGAGAGCTGTTTTCCGATAAAATGATTCGTTATTCGCCACGTCAGGTGGTCCTTGATCCTGGGAAAACTCAGGTGGTTCGTTTTGGGTTACGTAAACCTTCAAACCTGGAGGATGGTGAGTATCGGTCCCATATTCTTTTTCGCGCAATCCCCCAGAGCTCCAGTAAAGATCTGGAGGCAATCGTAAAACCATCAACTGGATTGGTAGTTAGCCTGAAGGCAATAATTGGCATATCGATTCCAATCATTGTTCGACATGGGAAGACAAGTGCAGATGTTTCTATTGTCTCAGCTGAATTTGTGCCTCGACAGTCACAGGAAGATTGGCCACATATTTCAATGGAATTGGAGCGCAGTGGTAATCAATCAGTGTATGGTGATCTTTTAGCAGAGTTTATTGCCAAAGACGGTAGTAGGAAAATTATTTCTCAGGTTAATGGTGTCGCTGTTTATACTCCCGGTAATAAAAGAAACATTAAATTACCTGTTGTTATACCGCCAGGACTGGAGTTGACGGATGGCACTATCCAGGTGTTTTACCGCAGCCAAGCAAGTCAGGGTGGTAAGGTGATGGCGCAAACACAAATAAAAATCCCCTGATATTTTCCATCTGAATGCTGAACCAAAAGAAAAGGTATTGTTCAAAAAATAAATATTTGGGTTTTCTTCCCCTGCTTGTTATTGGTTTTTTATGTTCATTTTCACAAGCCGAGGCCATCGGTAGTGATTCTCTCTCTTCGAAGCAGGCCGCTGTTCCCACTGGTTCGGTTGAATTATTATCCCGTAAGGTAAAAGCTATACCATTAGCGAATATCCGGTCTGTGTCCGCTCTTCAAAACCCTACCGTTTTGCCTGAAGATGAAAGAAATGTTCGGCTGTTGGAAATTTCTGTTGGTCCGCACAGGTTTGATGAGTTAATTGTGGTGTACCAATATAGTGACATGCTTTTTGTGCCATTTGGCACATTGAGTGACTTGATTGATCTCGCGATTAAGACAAGCCCAGGTAGTGGGGTCGCCAAAGGCTTTATATTTGACGAAAAGAAAACATTTTATCTTGATATAAATCGAGGTGAAGTCACTGCTTCAGGCATTATGAAGTCATTCAATCCTGTCAGAACGGCTGCAAGGGAATTCGATGATATTTATGTTGACAGTGATTTGTTGTCAGAATGGTTGCCGTTAAAAATTGATATTGATTTATATGCCTCGCAGTTAAAAATTATTCCTGACTTTCCGTTACCTTTTCAGTTAAAAAAAGAGCGAGAAAAAAGAATAAAAATAGCGCAGTCACGCTTGACGTTAAAGGACAGGGGGTACCCGCGGTATACTGCACCATACCAACAGTGGGGTTATCCTCGTGTTAATTTTAATGGACGCGCAGGCATCTATAAAAATAATGTTGGTGATTCAGGTAGTACCTACAGTCATTCAACCTACGCGACAGCAGATTTATTTAATATGGAATCAGCCTGGTACGTGGCAGGGCATCAGGACAAATTTATAGACGATTACCGTATTACGCTCGGGAAAAAAAATATAAATGCTGAATTGCTTGGTCCTGTTAAGGCGCGTGAGTATGCGGTTGGGCATGTTGTCGAGCCCAGAATGGATCTAATTAATCGGCCGAGCTCAATACAGCCTGGTATGTTTGTCAGTAATCATCCGCTAACTCGACAGCTTCAATATGACAGTCATAGTTTTAGTGGTGATTTGCCTCCTGGTTGGGAGGTAGAGCTTTATAGAAACAATTCATTGCTGAATTATCAATCGATTAGTGTGGATGGGAAATACCAGTTTGATGATGTGCCTTTATTATTTGGCCATAATCATTTCCGGCTGATGTTTTATGGGCCGCAAGGTCAAATAAGGGAAGAGACACATACCTTTGAGTTAGGTCAATCGTTAACGCTTCCGGGGGAACAGTATTACCGAATATTAGCCACGAAAGATGAAGATTCTGGCAACAGAACGGTGATGCAATACGATGTTGGTATCAATAAACATTTGTCAGCGACAGCAGGATTTGCCAGTTTACCAATAAGCGATACTTTATTTGTGTCTAGCTCCAAAAGCGTCCATCAGTATACGACGGCAGGTCTTAAGGGGTTTCAGAGGTCTTTTTTTTATAAAACAAATTACACATCAGATTCCAATAGTGGCTCTGCATTTGACTGGGGGGTTCAATCAAGATTGGGCCCGGTTATTCTTAATGTTAGTGAAATCTATTTTAAAGATGGCTTCGTAAGTGAAGTCTTCAGTGAAACTTTGTCACCAATAACGCGTCGTACTGCATTTAAAATTGATACAGCTATACCGTCTGGATTTATATCTCGCATACCGATTGCCTTTGAGTATCAGCGGGATAGTTATGAAAATGGAAGCTGGAATTCGCGGATGGTTAATCGTATTTCTGCCCAGAAGCATGGTTATGCTGTAACTAATACTTTAGCGTTGAATTATTCGTCAGAAAGCCAGGACGTAATATCCGGTATTTTGCAAGTTAGTCGTAGGGCGACTAAATACAATTTGCGGACAAATTTGGGTTACCGACTTAAACCAACCAGTAAGCTTGACTCGGTATCGGTGAATGCAGGTGGTTTCAAGCTGTGGAACTTTAACGCTAATGCTGGTTTTACTAAGGTTTTTTTGGCGGATTCTGAACAATTAACCCTCGGGCTTAATCGGGCCATCAATGGTTATTCGCTGGGAGTTGATGCACGATACTCGACTGATGGCACCTATAGTCTTAACCTAACTCTTACCACTGGCTTGTCACGTGAGCCAAGATCAGGTGCCTGGGTTAGAGAGGCCAGACCTAACGCAAGTCAGGGCGCGGTGTCCGCTATGGTTTTCCTGGATGAAAATGACAATGGTAAAAAAGATGCTGATGAAGATGCGCTCGCAGGTGTGAACATTAATATCAATGGTGGGAAATCACCATACGAGACAGATGAAAATGGTGTTGCTTATATCAGCAGTCTTCAGCCTTACCGGGAAATCGATCTTGATGTTGCTTTGGATACGCTGGAAGACCCATTTTGGTTGCCGTCGAAAAAAGGTGTGAGGGTTGATTTGAGGCCTGGCCATGTTATGCAGCTGGATTTCCCTATTGTTCAGACAGGTGAAATTGATGGTACAGCTTATGTAAACTTCGGTGATATTGAGCGCGAGGCCAGTGGCGTTATTATTGAGTTGATTGATAAAGATGGAAAATTAATTCAGTCTGTTAAATCCGCATATGATGGCTTCTTCTTGTTGCAAAAGTTACCCATGGGGAGTTATCAATTGCGAGTTTCCAGCGAGCAAGTTGAAGAGCTAGGTTTGCAGTCTATAAAGCCGGTTAATATCACAATTTCAAATGATAAGCAGATGATTAACGGGCAGGATTTTATCCTGTTTAAGAAATTACAGTGATATATAAAAACATATCATTGAATCTATGGTATCGACAACATGACTAAACCAACTATTGCTATCTTTGGTGCCGGGCTTATGGGTGTACCCATAGCAGTTCGTTTGCTTAATGCAGATTATAAAGTTGTGGTGTGGAATCGTACCCCGGAAAAAGCTGATCCTGTTGTACAAATAGGGGCACTAAGGGCAGAAACAGCAGCACAGGCAGTGCAATCTGCTGATGTGTTAATTACCTGGCTGGCCGACAGGGTGGCGATTCAGGAAGTATTGTTCCCTGCGGAACGTGCCAGTTTGCTGGAAGGTAAAACTATTCTACAAATGGGAACCATTGGTCCTTCGCATAGCCGGGGTATCGAAGATGCCGCAGTCGCCCATGGTGCCCAATATATAGAAGCACCCGTGTTGGGTAGCATTCCCGAAGCTATAAAAGGCACACTGTTGGTGATGGTGGGCGCCACCCAGGAGCAATACGAAAAATATCTTCCCTTGTTGAAAGTCTTCGGAGAAAACCCGATTCATATTGGCGAGGTTGGGCAGGCGGCTGCCATGAAGCTGGCTTTTAATCAGCTCATTGCAGGTTTAACTGCCAGCTTTAGTCTTAGTCTTGGGCTGATTCAAAAAGAAGGTGTAAGAGTAGAGCAGTTTATGGACATGCTGCGAGATTCGGCACTGTATGCGCCTACCTTCGACAAAAAACTCGTGCGTATGCTGGAACGAGATTACGACAATCCCAATTTCCCCACCCGCCATTTGCTAAAAGATACGGATCTGTTTCTGGATGCTGCTGCGGAGCATGGCCTTACGGCAGCTAGCCTGGAAGGGGTGAGAGATACCGTGGCCATTGCCATGGCCAAGGGACTGGCAGACACAGACTATTCGGCCATCAATGAAGTAATCAACCCACCTCGCGACGAGTAACTCTGTCCGCACCCTGGTGGCGGTGGTAGAATAATGCCAGTTTTCAAGAAGCGCTTATAAATGAACGTATTGGGGTAGTCATGGCAGGACACAGTAAATGGGCCAATATCAAGCACCGCAAAGCGGCCCAGGATGCCAAGCGCGGTAAAATTTTCACCAAGCTGATCCGCGAGATCGTGGTGGCCGCCAAAATGGGCGGTGCCGATCAGGACAGTAATCCTCGCTTGCGCGATGTGGTGAGCAAGGCGCTGAGCGCCAACATGAAAAGGGACACGGTTGATAACGCCATCAAGCGCGGTGCCGGTGCCGATGACAATGAAAATTACGATGAAATTCGTTATGAAGGATATGGCCCCAATGGCGTTGCGGTGATGGTGGAGTGTCTTACCGATAATCGTAATCGTACCGTCTCCGAAGTGCGCCATGCCTTTACCAAAAGCGGTGGCAATCTGGGCACGGATGGTTCGGTTTCATACCTGTTTACCAAGCAGGGCATGATGACTTACCCCAGTGGTAG
>JAUWVK010000120.1 GCA_030617485.1 Gammaproteobacteria bacterium | reverse complement strand
TGAACTCATTGATATTATAGCAAGAACAACTCTTTAATTAGTTAGATATTTTATACTTTCTACAAAAATTCTCATTATAGTTTTGTCCATGTTGCCTCATAATTATTCTTGTTTTTTTCTGGCCAAAACCATCTCATGGTCAAATGCAGTTATACGATCACGATAATGTGCGGTTGCCTGCTCACTAAGCTGGTTTCGTTTATCGTCACACAGCTGACCATCCAGATGGTCCGCAATATATCGAGCCTTCTTCAATAAAACATTAAATGCTTCTGTGCTTTCTACAGGACCAGGCAATTGACAAAACATAGACAAACCCGGTGTTTCGTATTCATTAATATTTTCAAGGTCAAAAGTTCCTGGCTCAATTACACTAGCCACACTGAACACCGCGTCTTTTTTATTTTCTGTATGGAAATGAAATATTCCCATCTCTCCATGTTGAACACCTTCAGACTCTAGTGCTTTCTTTATGTCACCACCATTAAACTGATTTTCATCTTTTGCCAGTACTGACAAGACCAGCACTAATGGCTCTACATCAAGAACCAACTCTTGCTGGACAGGGTTTTCAATCTCAGGTTTTAATTTAAGCCTGGATTTTGATCGTCTTTCTTCACCATACTCAGAAAACTCTGCCGGTATTTCCACATTAACGATTTCATCTTCAATCAGTGGCTCCCGCGTAGATTCAGCCACACCTTCCCTCTCGCCTTTTGACGTCTCAGTTTTTTCAACCTCCGAAGATATCTCTTGCTCTATAACAGCCTGTGCCTCATTAACATCGGTTTCACGAATAACATGGGCTGTCTGCTGCGTTTCCGACTCCGAATTTTTTGCATCATTCACCTGGACTTTAAACTGGGGCGTGAGCTTCTCAGCTGTTACGGTTCGAGATCGGTCTGAAAGCGTTTCGCGGTCGCGCTTCCATTCCTCCCGTTCAAAACGACCGGATAAATAAGTCGCTACCACCACCACAGCACCAGCAATTGCTAATATCCACCGTAAATCATCCATCTCAAAAAGCCTTATTGCTCATTATTTAACCAATTTTTTTTGACGCGTTCGTTGATAAACCAGTAACCACAAAATATATAATTCAAACCTAGTGTAAATCACATAACGGTTCAATCGTAGCCCCATCTCAATTCAAACATCTGCTCAGGTAGCCGATAGTATGCCTATTGTCTTAGGAGAGAAATTGCATGGGCCGCTCAGGGAAAAAACGATATTCAGCCGAAATAAAGAAAACCGCAATAGCAAAAGTGGTCGATTCCGGGATATCACCCAAACTCGTGGCCGGTGAGATAGGCATTAGTGTAAGCACCCTGCGCCGCTGGATAAAGGAATCCGGTACCTCCACCCAAAGTACAAAACCAGGCACCAAGCAGACCTCAACTGATGCCCGTAATGACTATAGCGAACAACTGTTACGGTGTTGCTATCGTGCCTTCGATAGGTCAAATGATGCTATTGCCATCATCGGGAAAGATCAGCATACATATTGCAATTCTAATTATCTAAAACTTTTTGGTTACCCCGGATTGTCTGACCTAAAAACGCTATCATTTTTCAGCCTCGTACCTTCACAGCAACGTCCCCGCATTGAGCAATTATTGGAAAGGTTCTCCCAGGCTACTGACGGGCCATCTGTGGAACTCGAAGTTCACTGTTCAAAATCCGATGGCCAGAATTTCAGTGCCAACATTGAGTTTAGCCGATTCCCGGGTGACGATGATTTAGTACAACTGACTCTACGCCAACCTTCTGATGAACTATTAGCGGATGGGTTTCAATCCCTTGTAAAAAAAGACTCTCTTACTGGCATGTTTAGCCGACAGGCCTTTCTCGAAGAATTACATGAACTTGCTAAAGAAATTAAAACCGATCGCTCTCGGTCCGCACTAATATTCATTGAAATCGATAAGTTTGAATCTGTGCAAAAAAAGGCTGGCTACAAAAACAGTGACATTATCATCCAGAATTTAGCGGAACGTATTGAGGATGTATTCAAGGACGCACGAATAAATGCGCGATTCGACTGCCATGCATTTTCTACCATCCTGGAAAGCAGCAAAGATGTAGACCCTTTATTACTTGCTAAAAAAGTTAATCAGGTGATTTCAGAGCATGTTTTTCAGCTGGACAACCAAAGCCTGTCAATTAGCTGCAGCGTAGGCGTTTGTTGGATAAACCCTGCGGACAAAAATGATGTTGAACTCCAGGTATCCAGAGCAGCTTATGCTTGTAGTGTTGCGCAAGGGGCCGGCGGAAACTCATTGCATGTATATGACCCTATGGAGGACACTCTCTCAGACGAACAACAGAAAATTTGGACTGAGCGTGTAATCAACGCACTAAGAACTAATAATAATTTCTCCATGGTGTATCAACCAATTGTAAGTCTACATGGCAATGCCGATGAAAATTACGAAGCATTTCTTCGTATGAACAATAATAGCGGCGATGAATTTTTACCTGGTAAATTTATACCGGCTGCAGAACAGGCCGGCCTTATGCGTGTAGTAGATCGGTGGGTTATCCGCCATGCGGTCAAACTATTAGGAGAAAGGTCACGTCCTGGAAAACAGCTTAGTATTTTTATCAATCTGTCTCGAGATATTCTTATCGATGAAAGCTTTATTGGTTGGTTGAAAAATTTAATCGATGAAAAGGGGATATCTCCAAACTCAATGGTATTTGAAATTGGCGAACACGATGTGGTGACGCATATCAATCAGGCGAAAAATTTAGTAAAAGGACTCAAAACATTGAGTTGCCGTGTAGCATTGGACCACTTCGGCAGCGGACTAAATTCATTCTCACTATTGGAGCACATCGATGCTGACTACCTGAAGTTAGATGGCTCATTGATTCAAGACCTGTCTTCTAACAAAGCAAGTCAAATAGCATTGAAATCGATTACCGAACTTGCCCGTTCTATGGATAAAGCGACCATTGCAGAATTTGTTCAGGATGCCAGCAACCTAGCAACGCTATGGCAATGTGGCGTGAGTTACATACAGGGATATTTTCTTCAGGAACCTTCACGAGCTCTTAACTACGATTTCTCCTCAAACGATTTCACATAACCACAATATGCTCATCGGTCGTTTAAGTAATACTGACTTAACTTGCCACCATCTGAGCAGCCTCATCCACATCCACAGACACCAGACGTGAAACACCCGGTTCGTGCATGGTGACACCATTGAGCTGATTGGCCATCTCCATGGTGATCTTGTTATGCGTAATCACAATAAACTGCACCTTCTCTGACATTTCTTTTACCATTTCACAGAAACGACCCACATTGGCATCATCTAATGGTGCGTCCACTTCATCAAGCATACAGAAAGGCGCAGGGTTAAGCTGGAAAATAGCGAACACCATGGCCACTGCAGTGAGAGCTTTCTCGCCACCCGATAACAAATGGATAGTACTATTGCGCTTGCCCGGTGGTCGCGCCATAACCGTCACACCAGTATCAAGAAGATCATCCCCCGTTAGCTCCAGATACGCATGGCCACCACCAAACAGACGTGGGAACAGTTCCTTGAATCCAGAATTCACTCTATCAAAGGTTTCTTTAAAGCGTGTACGCGTTTCGCGGTCAATCTTGCGAATGGCGTTTTCCAGTGTCTCTAATGCCTCCATAAGATCGGCATCCTGAGCATCCAGATAATTCTTACGTTCGGATTCAGTTTCGTATTCTTCGATCGCCGCCAGGTTGATGGGGCCTAACCGCTGTATACGTAAGCCAATTTTTTCAACCTGTTCTGCCCAGGCCTCTTCATTGGCTTCTTCAGGCATAGACTCAAACAGAGATTCCAGCGTATGGCCTGTTTCGCTGAGCTGTTCCTCAAGCGTCGTACGACGTACCTTGAGTTCCTGCCAGGCCATGCGAACCTGTTCCAGAGTACTGCGAACCTCCTGTGCGGCATTTTCGACTTTATGACGCTCAACATCCTGGGTGCGCATGTTGTGTTCTAGTTCTTCCACCTTGCGGCGGGCTGACGACAATTCTTCTTCCACTACCATGCGATCTTTCAGTAGCTGGTCCAGTTCTTCTTTCATTTCCGCCAACGGCGCTTCGCCCTTGGCCAGCGCGGCTTTGAGTGACTCGCGGCGTTCACCCACCTGGGTAAGCTGGCGCTCCATGCACTCCAGGCTTTGCTTCGTAGAAGTCAGCTCGGTGCTCATGGTTTCGGTTTTCAGTTTAATTTCGTGGGCCGCATCTCTGTCGGCACGCGCAGTGGCACGAGTCTGATCCAGATGGGCCCGCAACTGATCACGCTGCAAGGAAAGCTCTTCCCTCTTTTGCTCTATCGTTGCCATCTGAGCCAGAGACTGTTCCAGTCGCTGACGTGCCGATATGGTGTCTTGCTGATTCTGATCTTTGCTTTGATCGATCTCAGTGATTTCCTGTTCAATACCCTGGCTGCGATTACGCATTTGATCCAGACGCGCCTGACGGCCACTCAACTGGGCCTGTACTTCTGCCTGCGCACGGCTGGCTTTGTGCAATTCCTGTTGTACCGTTTCACGCTCTGTTTCAAGCTGCTTCAGTTGTTCGCGACTCTCGGTCATGTTTGCTTCGGCAGTCTCAACATCGCTGCTCAACGAGTCTATCGTTGACGTAAGCTCTTTGAGTTCCTGCTCGCGCTGCAATACACCGGCTTTTTCGTCAGCACCCCGTGCTACGCGCAACCAGTTTGGACCTATCCATTCTCCGTTGCGAGTAATGACTGATTCATGAGCCGCCAGACGTGAACGTAAAGAAAGCGCCTCATCCAGCGAATCCGCGGCGTAAACACCGGCCAGTACCGATGCCAATGACCATGAACTTTCCACCTGGTCACTCAACGCAGACGCCAAAGTTCCTGTTGCCGATGTCGATTGACCTGCTGCCGTATCAAACAAGGCCAAAGCACCACTCTCAAGCGAGGCCAGATGACCGGCTGCTGAATCAAAACCGTCGACACACACGGCTTCCAGATGGAAACCCAGCACACATTCGACTGCCCGCTCCCAGCCATCGGTCACTTTCAGCCCCTGAGCCAGACGCTGTGCATTGTTGAAGCCGTTATCCGACAACCACTGCGCCGTATCACCCTCGGTTTTGCCCAA
>JAUWVK010000087.1 GCA_030617485.1 Gammaproteobacteria bacterium | reverse complement strand
GCAATTCCGTTTGTATGCGCATGGGCCCATGGCCGTTATTTTGTCTATAACGAACAAACGCCTCGGTAAAACGCTCATCGCTTAGCAGGCCTTCACCCTGCAAATCTTCAATAACCTTTTCCAGCGCCATGACCACGTCCTCTTCATCATGGTCGCTTTCTGAAAAACAAGAATCTTCAAAGCCTTCCATTTTTTGCGAAGCAGCTTTTTTAGCGAAAAATGCCTTTTTTTTCAACGCAGAGTGGAGCTTTTGTCGCATTTCTTCTATCGCGTGTTCACGCCGCGCTAACAAATCCATGGCTTTCTTACGCAGATAAAGGCACAGTTTTTTGTACGCCGAAGAAGAACGAGGCAGCACCTTTTCAGATGCTACCTCATTCAGCAAGGACTCACTACTCTCCGAGATCAAGCCTCAACCTCAGCAAGTTTTTCCTCCTTAGCTTTTCCTTCAACCTTCCCTTCATTCTTTTTTCCAGCCTTTGGTTCACCCTTCTGTTCAGCAGAAGCTTCAGCCGACATCTCTGGTAACAATTTGGCGCGAACCTGAGCCTCAATATCTTCTGCGATATGCGGATTTTCCTTCAGGTAGTTACGCACATTGTCCTTACCCTGACCGATGCGGTCGCCATTATAGCTATACCACGCACCGCTCTTGTCGATAATGCCTTCCTGCACGCCAAGGGTGATGATTTCACCTTCGCGGGAAATGCCTTCACCGTAAAGAATATCGAACTCCACCTTTTTGAATGGCGGCGCCACCTTGTTTTTCACTACCTTAACGCGAGTCTCGTTACCGGTAATTTCATCGCCTTTTTTCACCGCGCCGATACGACGAATATCCAGACGGACCGACGAATAAAATTTCAGCGCATTACCACCGGTGGTAGTTTCAGGATTACCGAACATGACACCAATCTTGATACGAATCTGGTTAATAAAAATCACCAGCGTATTGGAACGTTTAATGTTGGCTGTAAGTTTGCGCAGAGCCTGGGACATGAGTCGCGCCTGCAGCCCCACGTGATGATCACCCATATCGCCCTCAATTTCTGCCTTGGGTGTTAACGCCGCCACGGAATCGACAACCACAATATCCACCGCACCGGAACGTACCAGCATATCGGTAATTTCCAGCGCCTGCTCACCGGTATCCGGTTGCGACACCAGCAACTCATCCACATCCACGCCCAGCTTGCCTGCGTACACCGGATCCAGCGCATGCTCAGCATCGACAAATGCCGCTGTGCCACCCAGCTTTTGCATTTCCGCAATCACGTGCAAGGTCAACGTGGTTTTACCCGAAGACTCTGGCCCGTAAATTTCTGCCACACGACCCCGTGGCAGGCCACCGATGCCCAGAGCAATATCCAAACCCAGGGAACCGGTAGAAACTGATTCAATATCTGGCATGGCGCCGGCATCGCCCATGCGCATAACCGAGCCCTTACCAAATTGTTTTTCTATCTGACCCAATGCTGCACTAAGAGCCTTTTTTTTATCTTCCGATGCATTAGCCATGCTACCTCCTCCTAAACCATCATTTAATTGTTTGTGGCTGAACTGTTGCCGCCTTCAAATGGCCTTTACTGCCAGCCGATTATTTTTAACCAACCTGATCTACTGCCTTGTTGAACGACACATTAGGCTATATATCTTATAGTGTCAATACTTTTTATCACCTTAGTATTTTATACTATCTACTAGTTTTTATTGAGGCTCAAATGGCATTCCCTTATACTCATCTGAGTCAGGGCTCAGAATACTGGGAATAACCCAAAATAGTTAATGATTTCAAAGGATAAGATGACAGACAACATCAAATGGGCTACCCGGCAACGGCTGCAGTACATTGAAATCACAGCCTATTACACGGGTCTGATAAGCCGCAGCGACGTAGCCAGGGCCTTTGCTATCTCTGATGCGGCTGCTACCAAGGATCTCAAGCTCTACGGCCAACTGGCACCGGACAACCTGACCTATCGCCACAACGTGTTTGGATTCGTGCCCAATGAAGACTTTGAGCCCTTGTTTGCCGCCCTCTCACCTGCCGGTGTATTGCCCATGATCGCCGCCAACCTGGCCGCGGCAAACGGTCCTTATGGCGATGAGCCCATTTACGGCATTTCGGTGGATACATTGCCCCTGCCCAACCGCTTGCCAGACAGGGCCGTGCTGGCGCAAATCATTCGCTCCATTCGTAACCGCAACAAGCTGCAAGTGAGTTACCACTCACTTTCCAGCCGCGAAAGCGCACAGGAGCGGATTCTCGAACCCCATTCACTGGTCAATACTGGTCTTCGCTGGCATGTACGGGCCTATAATGTAGAAACCTATGATTTTCGCGATTTCGTCCTGTCACGATTTGTGGACGCCCAGGTTTTACCCGAAACAGCAGAATCCAGCCCCCAGTATGATGATGACTGGATGGAACTGGTGACACTAAAGCTGGCTCCCCATCCTCAATTAAGCGAACAAAAACGAGACAGCCTACTGGTGGATTATCATTGCGAAGATGGATTGATTGAAATACAGACTCGGCGTGCTTTGATTGCCTACGTATTACAGCGGCTCTCTGTGGACACCAGCATTGATCACAGCATGAACCCGGATGCCCACCAGCTCATTGTGCTCAACCGGAATGAGATAGAGCCCTTTGCGGGTTGGGCGTTTCTATGAGGGCTGCGCCCTTAGTGTTTAGAGCAAAACTCTAAACAAATGGAGCTAGCCCTCAAGCTCCCATTCCCTGATAACCTCATACCGTACGCCTTCCGGCCGAGTGATCGACTCAATGAGCACAAAACGCTTTGCGACCCAGGGAAAAGGACGAATGGCCAATCCTTCAGGCAACCGAGCGATTTTGCGCATAAGTGTCACGTGGGCATTGTAAGGCCGCATATCCATTTGCACTCCACACTCTATAGCCCCATCCCGTAGCGCCGTCGCCAGATTCACGAGAGCTTTTGGCATCTCGCTCGGCCCAACCCAAAGAATGCGAGGCTTGTGCCAGTAACCTGCATTATTAATGGTGAGCTTGAAGGAGGAACATTGAATAGTATTCGCAATTTGTTCCACGCAGGCTCGTTGATTTACATTTACGTTACCCAGGAAAGCGAGGGTAATATGGAAATTGCCAGGAAAGACTGCTCGACTGCCAGGATGATGCTGAAGCGATTGGCTGAATGACTTGAGTTGCTGGCACTGTCTTAGCTGTTCCCTTACGACTTCATCCGGCCATAAGGCAAAAAACAACCGCTGAACTTTCTGCTCCGCTGATTGTTTTTCAGCCCCGCTTTCAACTCGGCTCGATGACACTCAACAATCCCTGCAAGGCAGACAGTACGGTTTGCTCACGAACGGAAGTCCTGTCACCACCAAAGTGCTCGGTGCGCACCACAGGCTCCTGTCCTTCAATCTGCCAGGCTATATATACGGTTCCCACCGGTTTCTCGGCAGTACCACCACCCGGCCCGGCGATCCCACTCACGGCCACGCTGGCCTGAGCTGCACTGCGTGACAACGCCCCGGCTACCATTTCCCGTACCGTTTGCTCACTGACGGCACCGTGGTTTTCCAGAGTCTCTTTAGCCACCCCCAGCATGTCCTGCTTGGCCTGATTGGAATAGGTGACAAAACCGCGATCAAACCATTGGGAACTGCCGGCAACTTCAGTAACGGCAGCGGCTATGCCACCTCCGGTACAGGATTCGGCACAGGCCAGCTTCCAGTCTTTGGATAAAAGTGTGTTACCCAGATGTTGGGAAAGTTGAGAGAGGTCCATGGGCATAGCGTAACCCAGACCTGATCAACAAGTCTGCAGACTATGCACTACAAACGGGAAACAGGGTAAAACGAGTACAGAGAATTGAAGAATCGAAAATTAACCGGCAGCGCCAGCAGGGGAATGGCTATCCATCTCTTGTTCTTCGCCACTAATTTCTGTGCAATTGCGGCCCTTACGTTTCGCCGCATACAGGGCAGAGTCTGCGCGTTCAATGAGTGTACTTGGGGTTTCACCCGGTCTAAATTCTGCTACCCCGGCAGAAAAGGTTGGTAGCTCGAATGTTTCTGAACCCCTCAATTCGGCCACTTCCTCCACACGCTGACGAACCTTATTAAGGGCGGCAATCACACCTTCTTGCTTGGTGTTGGGTAGTATCACGGCAAATTCTTCACCACCATAACGCGCCACCAAATCATGATGGCGGAAAATGGAAAGAATTTCCTTGGAGTAAGACCGCAATACTTCGTCACCCGCTGCATGGCCGCGTAGATCGTTAATAGATTTGAAATGATCCAGATCCATTAAGACCAGCCCCAGGGGATACCCATGACGCTGCACACGACTCACCTCATCCTCCAGACGACGCATAAAGGCTCGTCTGTTCGGCAAGCTGGTTAATTCATCGGTAAGGCTCAACAAACGAACTCGATCCAGCTCTTCGTTAAGCTGCTGGTTGTCATCTTCAATAATGCTGAGATATTCCTGTGCCCGGGAAAACTTTTCATCCAGGGTCCTATGACCTTCTGTCATTTCTTCCATGGCTTTAACCAGCTCACTGCGACGCATTTCCAGATCATCCATCGATGGTGACTTTTGTAATGTATCCAGGGCTTCTTCAAGAACACGACCAAAAGTCTCACTCTCGGTTATCGCTTCGCTCATTTGCGAAACAAAATCACGCTGGAGCTTTTGCATCTCGTCACGTTTTTCATCGAGGTGTGCGCGATAAGCTGTATTGGCACGAAATTCTGCCATGATTTCACCCGAAGCGGGTTTAGCAGGAGAGGACTCTGATGTGTTCTGCTGTACTGACGGCTCGTGTGTTACGGATGCTCTTTTATGCGTTACGCCACTAAAGCGTTCAATAACCGGAGTAAGCGCCGGCGCAAAATCATGACCGCGAAGACTACCGGATTTTGCTAGCTCATCAGCAACAGCCTCAACAGAGCGGTTAAGCACACCCAATTCAGATACAGACAAAGGGGGAGTCAACCGTAATTGCACTAAACGCAAATGGGTATGCAAAGGAGAATCTGCCGGTATCAGGGAGATACAGGCTTCCATCAACATATCTAGAAAACTGGCATACGCCTCTTCTGTTTTATGGTGGTCGTCATTCATCTCTGACAACATCTGCTCGATGTGGCCGTAGATGATAGCGCCCGAAGGAGATACCTTCAGGTCGTCTAACAATGCAAGCACCTTGTTTAAAACTGGCGGGTGCTGGCGATCCTTTTCCCCATTGTCCATTTTTAGCCTCTTACTCAGGCATCACTGCATACAACCCCACAAAACCGGCAAAACCGCTGTAGAAAAAGCTGCACTACAAGACACACAACCCCAAACGAATACTGCATGCCAGCATTTCTGCTGACGCAAACACTTATTGTTATAATTTTGACGCTTATTATACCCCGACTTGCACCACCAGTTACACAGTGAAAGCATAAATTACTATATAAAGTGTAACCCATATAAGCCAGACTGCTATTCACACCACATCTAAATCACTTCTAATGTAAAACCCATCAATTTAGTACAATAATTAAAATCAGACTAGCATAGGAATTTTTCTGAACCTTAAGGGAAACTTAAGGCTACTTCCCCTGTTTTGTGAGCTATGCCCACACTAACTAATTGCAGATACACTTAAACTGTGCAATAACAGGTATGCTAAATACGTGTTTTAATGAGTGTTAAACAGTGGGCGGAATCGAAAACAATTAATCAAAAAAAACCTGGTACTCAATAAAATAACCTACGAGGAATTGCCGACATGAAATTACCAAAGACTGTGACCCGAAATATCGCCAGAGCCATGCTTATCTGCTTTGCCCCATTTGCAATATTTGCTCCTGTTGCTCAGGCAGGAATGATTGGTACCGACCAGGTTATTTCAAGCACACAAACCCAATCTGACAGAGCACATTTAATAGAAACATTAAGCCGCGCTGATCTGGCTGACCAACTTCGCAGCGCAGGCGTGGACCCAGTCCAGCTTCAGGATCGGGTTTCCAGTCTGACTGATGAAGAAGTGGCTATGCTGAATGAGCAGTTTGATCAAATGCCTGCCGGCGGTTTTAGCTTTCTAGGTACTGCTGCTTTTATCTTCGTTGTACTTTTGATTACTGATATAACGGGTTACACCGACATCTTCCCATTCGTCAAGAAAACAGCCCGGTAAATTTCATGCTTAAACCACAGGCCACCCCTTTTTGGGGTGGCCTATTTTTTTGTGTCCTCCTCATCAGTGTTCTCACCGGTTGCGCCAGCACACCACAAACGTCACAGTTACTTAAACAACAGCTGCTGGATCATCCGCAGGCATTACCGCAAAAACACGAACTCACACAGGTTCCATTCTATCCGCAAAAAAAATACCAATGTGGACCCGCAGCACTGGCAACGGTTTTACAGGAATCCGGAGTAGACGTATCACCGCTGGAACTGGTTCCAGAAATTTATATTCCTGCCCGCAAAGGTTCGTTGCAACTTGAAATTCTGGCTGCCAGTCGGCGTCATGGACGAATCGCATACCGCATCGACCCAAACCTACAATCGCTATTTAAAGAAGTCTCTGCCGGCAACCCGGTACTGGTATTACAAAATCTTGGTTTATCCTGGGCACCAGCCTGGCACTACGCCGTGGTAACGGGGTTTGATCTCACAAAACAAAAAGT
>JAUWVK010000069.1 GCA_030617485.1 Gammaproteobacteria bacterium | reverse complement strand
TGGTTTTTACGGAAAACTTTTTATAGAGAACTTTTTACAGAGAATAAAGAGCATGACTAAAAAAATAGCAGTTTTACCTGGTGATGGTATAGGCCCTGAAATCATTTCTGAAGCCGTCAAAGTTTTAGAAAGTCTGCGTACCGATGGTCTTGATATCGAAATGAACGAAGCGCCAGTTGGTGGTTCAGGTTACGAAGCCAGCGGTAAACCGTTACCTGATGATACGTTGGCGCTTGCAAAAAAATCCGATGCGATTTTATTGGGCGCCGTGGGTGGTTATCAGTGGGAATCACTGGATATTAGCGTGCGCCCGGAAAAAGGCCTGCTGGGTTTGCGCGCCGAGTTGGAACTGTTTTCTAATTTACGTCCTGCGATTCTTTATAAACAGTTAGCCGATGCGTCTACATTGAAACCCGAGGTAGTTTCAGGGTTGGATATCATGATTGTGCGCGAGCTCACCGGCGGCATTTATTTCGGTCAGCCGCGGGGTGTGCGCACGCTCGATAACGGCGAGAAGCAGGGTTTCAATACGTTGGTGTATTCCGAGTCGGAGATTGAGCGCATTGGCCATTCGGCATTTAAAATCGCCATGAAACGCGGTAAAAAGTTGTGTTCTGTGGACAAAGCCAACGTGCTGGAATGCACCGAGCTGTGGCGTGAAGTGATGGTTCGTGTATCGAAAGACTATCCTGAGGTGGAGTTGTCACATATGTACGTGGATAACGCAGCTATGCAACTGGTGCGCGCACCTAAGCAGTTCGATGTAATGGTAACCACCAACATGTTCGGAGATATTCTTTCTGATTGTGCTGCGATGTTAACGGGTTCCATCGGTATGCTGCCATCGGCGTCACTGGATGCCAATGGCAAGGGCATGTACGAACCGATACATGGTTCAGCTCCAGACATCGCCGGACAAAACGTGGCTAACCCATTGGCGACAATTTTATCGGTAGCCATGATGTTGCGTTATTCGCTAAATGAAGCAGTAATGGCAGACCGTATCGAGAAAGCAGTTGAACGTGTGTTAGATGAAGGTTTGCGTACAGCAGATATCTTTAGTGACAGTACGAGCGACGGTATGCAAAAAGTCAGCACTTCCGAAATGGGTGATGCTGTTGTTGCAGCTTTAACGTAGTTGCGGCACTCACGAGTTAAAACGATCGTTGTTTTAAAATAGTTGTTTGAAAAGAATGGAACTGGAGAGAAGAAAATGAAAAGGGTAGGTCTGGTAGGTTGGCGCGGTATGGTGGGTTCGGTGCTCATGCAACGCATGCGCGATGAAAAAGATTTTGATCTCATCGAGCCGGTATTTTTTACCACTTCACAAGCCGGGCAGGCCGGGCCTGATATAAGTAAGGACGTGCCGCCATTAAAAGATGCCAAATCCATCGATGAGTTGAAAGTGATGGATGTCATTATTACCTGTCAGGGTGGTGGTTATACTGAAGAAATCTATCCGCAACTACGCAAAGCCGGCTGGGGTGGTTACTGGATTGATGCTGCTTCTACTTTACGTATGGAAGACGAAGCGATTATTGTGCTTGATCCGGTGAATCTAAATGTCATCAAGGATGGCCTGGCTAACGGTACAAAAACTTTTGTCGGCGGTAATTGCACGGTGAGTTTGATGCTCATGGCCATCGGCGGTCTGTTTGAAAATGATCTAGTAGAATGGATTTCACCGATGACGTATCAGGCAGCTTCTGGTGCCGGCGCGCAAAATATGCGTGAGCTAATTCGACAAATGGGTGCCATTAATGATTCAGTCAAAGACCTTAATGATGATCCTGCTGCGGCGATTCTCGATATCGATAAAAAATTGTCAGATTTTTTGCGTTCGAATGATTACCCCAAAGATAAATGGGGTGTGCCGCTGGCTGGTAGTTTAATTCCGTGGCTTGATTCTCAGCTGGATAGCGGGCAAACCCGTGAAGAATGGAAAGCAGAAGTGGAGACCAATAAAATTCTTGGTCGCACAATAGATAATGTAGTACCTATAGATGGCATATGCGTGCGCATCGGTGCCATGCGTTGTCACAGTCAGGCGATGACCATCAAGCTCAAAAAGGATGTGCCGCTTGATGAAATCCACGGCATGTTGGCGCAGGCTAATGACTGGGTGAAGGTAGTACCGAATGATCGTGATATCAGTATGACGGATCTCACTCCTGCTGCGGTGACTGGTACGTTAACCGTGCCGGTAGGCAGATTGCGCAAACTCACCATGGGTCCTCAATATTTGTCGGCGTTTACAGTGGGTGACCAGTTATTGTGGGGTGCGGCAGAACCTTTACGTCGTATGCTGCGCCTTCTTCTGGAAACATGAATCATTGAGACGTGAATGCAGGCGTACTGAGAAGTTGATTAAAAAACATCCAGTTAGTGATGGCATTGATCCTAAAGCGAGCAAAAACCTGTAAATAGCTGAAATATTGGTAAAAGATGCCATGTAAGCTATAGTTGCTTCTGATTCTTTGCTCTAATTACCTAATATTACTAAATTATTTCTGTCTGGTGCCGATGCTGTAGTTGGATTTCTCTGGGAAACGATGTTTACAGTGAGAAATCCTGGGGAATCAGCGAATAGCTTGAAAAACAACAAACGGGAGTGATGTATGGGTAAGAGATTGGCACCGGCTTTAGCGGCCTTGGTTTTTTTGGTACCCGTAGCGGCTCATGCGCTAGGTCTGGGTAACATGACCATGAACTCGGCGCTAAACCAACCTCTGGATGCTGAAATTGAACTGCTTTCGGTGCAAAGTGGTGATTTGGGCAATTTATCCATTCGACTCGGTGCGGATGAAGATTTTGACCGTGTTGGCGTTATTCGAGAGTTTTTCTATACCGAGTTCAAATTTACTGTTGCCAAGAAGCCAAATGGCACTTCCTATATACAGATCACTACCACTAAGCCAATTGTAGAGCCCTTCCTGGACTTTGTTGTCGAAGCTCGTTGGGCTCGCGGCAGAATATTGCGTGAATTTACTGTGTTAGTGGATCCTCCTGCTTTATCTGCAGAGGAACCTGCTCCCATTCAGCAGGCAGCGACTGCTCCAGCACAAGCACCACAGGTCAGTCGTCAGGCTCCAGTTCAACAGTCAGCACCACAAACGATGCAACCTGCTATGCAGCAGCCCGTACAGCCAGCCCCTATTCGTGAGCGTGCCGAATTAAAGCCAGTGCTTAATCGTGATGGCGGAATGAACTATGGACCGGTGAAGTACAAAGACACCTTATTCGATATTGCCAACAAGATGCGTCCTGGCAATGTTACTACTAATCAAATGATGCTGGCGTTGGCACGTCACAACCCAAAAGCTTTTTACAATGGCAACATTAATCAGATGAAGGCAGGTTTTGTCCTGCGTATTGAGGACACAGAAGCTCTGACTGCAATGTCTGAGTCTGATGCCAATATGGAAGTTGAGCGTCAGCATGCTACCTGGATTGCTCGTAAGAGCGGCAAAATTGTTCGCCAGACTAGCGAGGCTCCAGCCAGTGGCAAAGTAAGCCGCGGCGAAAAATCTGGTAGCAAAACTTTAGCTGCTGAACAGGCACGCCTCAAACTGGTAGCACCGGGCAGTGAAGGTGTTGGCAGCGGTGCTGGTGACGAACAACTGGGCCGCATGCGTGAGGACTTGTTGCTCGCAGCCGAGGCTCTGGATGCGAATAAACAGGAAACCGATGAGCTGAAGACTCGTATGGCTGAGATGGAAGAACAGCTTGAGTCCATGCAGCGTCTCATCATGCTCAAAGATGATGAGATGATGGCTATCCAGAAACAGTTTGGAAAAGAACAGGCTGCAGCAGAGCAAACCGAAGCAACACCTGAAGCCGTACTTGAAGAGACAACGTCTGACGCACCTGGTGCCGACACTGAAGAAATGGCAGGTGAAGGGGCAGAGGGCATGCCCGCAGAAGGTGAAGCTGAGGCAGAAAAGAAAGTTCCTGCAACTATGCCAGCACCAGCTAAACCAGCGCCAATTTCTGAGCCGGGGTTACTGGATGACCCAATGCTAATGTACGGCGGTATTGGACTATTGGTGCTGATTGTCGGATTTATCGTATACCGTAAACGCAAATCGTCGGGTGGCTTTGAAGAAAGCATTCTTAACGCTGGTAGTGGAGGAAATGTTGGTGCCACTGCGGAAAGCATGGAAGAAAGCAATGAAAGTTCTATGGTCAGCGATTTTGCAATGAGCGAGATGAGTGGCATGAGTGGGATCTCGGCTGATGCTGCAGATGTTGACCCAGTGTCGGAAGCTGATGTGTATCTTGCTTATGGTCGTCATCAACAAGCAGAAGAAATTTTGAACGAAGCCCTGGCAACTGACCCTAATCGTCACGATGTTAAATTGAAATTACTAGAAGTATTTTTTGCCGCCAAGAGTAGCAATAGTTTTGAGACGGCTGCACAGGAACTTCATGATGCTCTTGGTGATGAGTCCGATCCGATTTGGGCCAAAGCAGTCACTATGGGTCAGCAACTGTGTCCCGATAATAGTTTGTTTGGTGGTTCTGCAGATGGATCGCCTCAGGAAGACTTATCCGGCTCATCTGATGAAAGTTCTGCGGGTGGTGATATTGTCGAGGCTAGCGAAGATGATTTGTTAGATTTTGACTTTGATATTGACTCCGATGGTGATGGGGATGAAGGCATAGATGATGTATTTGCAGAGCTTGAAGCCGCAACAGCAGGAGTAGCTGATGCAGCGCCTGAAAGCAGTGATGCGGATGCGGGGCTTGATTTAGATGCGCCTATAACGCCTGATGAAACCGTAGAGACTACAGATAATAGCAAAGCCGAAGCTGACGATGATAACAGCCTCGATTTTGATGTTTCAGGCCTTGATTTCAGTCTGGATACAGACAGTTCGGATGATACTCCGGCAGAAACTACTGAAGATGACAATAGTCTGGATTTTGACATGTCTTCAAGCGAGCCCGCCGTTGCTGAAGCTGCGGCAGGCTCAGATGATGATCTCGGTGGTTTGACCGATGATGCATTTGGTGAAGTGGATGAAGTCGGTACCAAGCTAGATCTTGCCAAAGCCTATGTTGATATGGGTGATAGCGATGGTGCACGTAGCATTCTTGATGAGGTCCTGGAAGAAGGTGATGATGCCCAGAAAGCACAGGCTAAAGAATTGCTGGATCAGCTGTAGATATAATTTTGCATTAACATTTTAACTTGTATAGATATGACGGCGTAACCTGAACGGGTTGCGCCGTTTTTTTGTACATGCCTACATGGACGTAGGCGGTACGAGCCCATGGATGGGCGAAGGTAGAACAACGCAGGAGCAGTTGTCGAGAGCGAAGCACGACTGCAAGGATGCAGGAGGTAGAGCACCAACAGTAGGCGCTTTAGGCGACGCAGGAGCAGTTACCGAGGAAGCTAGAGCCGAGGGGCCTGGATGGCTTTGACCATGAGTGGCGGTCTTACACCCTCCGGGCACAAGAGCTGCGACTATTTTGTTGGGAATGAAATGAGACACGAAGCTTCCGCGTAGCGGTGAGTCACAGGGATGTGGCGAATCAAGCACAGGAGCAGTTATCAAGATGGTGTGAGCCTTCAGCATTCCAAGGTACACTTCGGTTTTTAAAGTTATTTAATTTCAAAAACTATAATGCATCCTGTTATTAAAATTGTGAGCTTCCTGATATTTGGCGCTGCTGTATCAATAGGCAGCGGCCAAATATTACTTGCCGGTGTTTCATTGGTTATTCCCTTATATGTTTTTGGAAGCAAAATACATTTTCATGGTGTGTTGAAAATGCTTAAACGGCTGAAATGGCTGTTTATATCCATACTGGTAGTTTATCTGTTTTTCACGCCTGGGCAGCTGCTGTGGCCTGGTTTGGTTTGGAGTCCTACGCTTGAGGGATTAACGCAGGGATTGTTGCGTGTTGCTGTACTGGTGTTGTTGGTGGCTGCCGTTAATCTTTTGATATCCAGTACCGAGCGAGATGATTTTTTATCTGCCATTTTGTGGTGTTTGAGACCACTTTCTTTTGTTGGGTTACCACATGAGCGATTAGCAGTTCGAATTACTCTTACGCTTGATGAGGTGAGCCAGATACGCAAGCATCATTTGTATGAAGGTCAGGGTGACTCGCAGGAAGAAGAAGTAAATAGTGCTATGTCTCACGTTGAATCTAATGTTGGAAAAGCGGAACCAAAATTATCTGCCATTGCCAAAACAGCAAATCGTTTGTTTCAGTCTGTTATTACGACCGCTGAAACAACGACTGTTCGTGAAATTTCTTTGCCAGAGGAGTCTGCTCCTCCGGTGTATCAGTGGTTGATACCGGTGTTCCTTCTTACGTTATTTGCAATAGTGAAAGCAGCTGGACTCAATAATTATTTGTAACGTTTGATTAGAAGACGTACTGGAAACACTATCGTTATGCGCATTGCACTGGGAGTGGAATATGATGGTCAGGAATTTTGTGGCTGGCAGTCACAAAAAACTGACGTACCTACTATTCAGGGTTCGCTTGAGGCTGGGCTTTCAAAAGTTGCTAACTCACCAGTAAAAGTGATTTGCGCAGGCCGTACGGATGCAGGTGTGCATGCCTGTGGCCAGGTTGTGCATTTCGATACTGATATCGACCGTAGTGAACGTTCCTGGGTTGCTGGCGCCAATGCAAATATTGCTAAATCTATTTCTGTACTTTGGGCTAAACCGGTGAGCGAAGAATTTCATGCGCGGTTTTCAGCATTACGTCGACGTTATCGTTATGTCATTGTGAATCGCTCGATACGGCCAACTTTCGCAGCGGGACGGGTTTCCTGGGATTATCGAGATTTAGACGAACAACGCATGCAGCAGGCAGCCAATCATTTATTGGGTGAGCATAATTTTAATTCTTATCGTACAGTTGCCTGTCAGGCTCATAGCCCCGTGCGCACAATTCACCGTCTGGAAGTCAACCGTAGGGAAGATTTGGTGATTATCGATATCGAAGCCAATGCTTTTTTACACCACATGGTACGAAATATAGCGGGTGTATTAATGACGATAGGGGCCTGTGAACAGGCGGTGGATTGGAGCAGGGAGGTTCTGGATGCCCGCGACCGTACACTGGGGGGAGTTACGGCGCCGCCCCATGGTTTGTACTTTATGGGTGTAGAATATCCACCAGAGTTTGGTATTCCACAGGTTTCACCAACACAGCTGGTCTGGTAACCTGCGCGCCTCATATTCGTTTCAATGATAGATTTTAATAGCTGACGTAACGGTGACCCGCACGGTGACTAAGAGAAAAACGCGAATCAAAATTTGTGGCATTACCCGTCCGGAAGACGTCTTAGCGGCGGCAAATCTGGGCGCGGACGCTATTGGCCTGGTTTTTTATGAGCCAAGCCCCCGACATGTTGATATCGAACAGGCGTGCGCCATCGTGAACGTTTTACCACCCTTTGTGACTCGAGTGGGATTGTTTGTCGATGCAAAGCCGGAGCAGATTCGTCTGGCACAGGAAAAAGTTGGCCTGGATCTACTGCAGTTTCATGGTGATGAGTCTCCAGAAGATTGTGAGGGGTATAATCAACCCTACATCAAGGCTATCCGCATGCAGGACGGGGTAGATTTGCTTGCGGAAGCGCAACGATTTTCCTCCGCATCCGGATTATTGCTTGATACCTACCAGGTCGGTTTACCGGGTGGCACGGGAAAGTCTTTTGAGTGGTCTCGGGTGTCACAAAAGCTCCAGCAGGAGATGGGTAAACCCATTATTCTGGCAGGTGGTTTAGGTTCA
>JAUWVK010000072.1 GCA_030617485.1 Gammaproteobacteria bacterium | reverse complement strand
TTAGCATCCATGATAACCCCCAATCTAATATATAAACTTAAATCAAATACGATCGATAACATTACTCAAGTTAACCACCATACAATTTCTTAAACTTGCCAACGTTAAAACCATTCATCCGTTTATCTCCTATTAGAATCACAGGTACTCCACGGCCATTTAATTTATTGTATTCTTTTCTAGCTTTTGCTGATTTTTCTATATCGTATTCCTGAAATGGTATTTTATTGCTTCGCATGTAATTTCGCGCTTTCCTACAATACCCACACCACGAAGTGCTGTACATCACCACAGACTTGCCGCGTGATGGCCTGTTACTTTTAAAAGCTACAAAGGACTCAACTGTCACGCTCTCGTAACTGTTTATCTCTAGTTCAATGCGCGTTACATTCTTTGAGGGAGGCGGACGATCACCAAACTGGACATTTCCGGCAGCATCCTTCCACTGATAAATCTCACCATGCGCAGATACAGACAAAAAAGCAATTAGCGCAAAAAATCCGAAATATATATATTTCATTATTCTGTGACTTTAACACCTAGTCTCGCCGTGTTGGCCAGGAAAAAATGAGCACAAATGCGCTTACACCGCCCAGCATCCAGGTAAGTAGCGGCGCATTACCCAGCATGGTAGTTGAAGTTGGGTCTGCATAGACATAGATAATAGAAGCACTGATAACAAAACCGGAACCCACAATGGCACGAAACAGACGCCGGTTAGCTTTACGAATCTCCCATCGAATTTGATCAAGGTTTTCCCTTATAATTTCTGTTGCATCTTCTTTTGTCGACGTTTCCTGTGTCAGCCATTGGTGCAATAAACCTGGGATTTCCGGCAGTTTTTCACTCCAGTCCGCCGCATTCTTTTTCAGCGAACGTCCCAAAGATCGAAAGCCTATTTGTTCACTCATCCAGCGTTCAAGATACGGTTTGGCGGTTTGCCATAAATCTAGTTCAGGGTATAACTGACGACCCAGGCCTTCGATATTCAACAGGGTTTTTTGGAGCAAAACCAGTTGTGGTTGAATTTCCATATCAAACCGTCGCGCCGTCTGGAACAACCTCAACAACAAATGACCGAAAGAAATATCTTTTAATGGCCTCTCAAATATAGGTTCGCACACGGTACGAATGGCTGCCTCGAACTCTTCTATACGGGTACCTTCCGGCACCCAACCGGATTCCACGTGCAGCTCAGCCACCCGGTGATAATCACGATGAAAAAATGCCAGAAAATTTCCCGCCAGATAATGCTGATCAGCTTCGCTAAGCGTACCCATAATGCCAAAGTCCACTGCCACGTAACGCCCATCAGGCTCAACAAATATATTGCCCGGGTGCATATCCGCATGAAAAAAATTATCGCGAAAAACCTGAGTGAAAAATATCTCAACCCCATCCTCCGCCAGTTTTTTCAAATCAACGCCATTTTCTCTAAGCGATTGTGTATCACTGACAGGTGTTCCACTAATGCGCTCCATCACCATCACGCTTTTAGCTATCAAAGACCAGTGCACTTCCGGCACATATAACAAATCGGAGTCGGCAAAATTACGTTTCAGCAAAGAGGCAGAAGCGGCTTCACGTGACAAATCCAGCTCATCAATGATGGTTTTATCAAATTCAGCGACCACTTCTTTGGGTCTTAGCCTGTGGCCATCCGCCCAAAAACGTTCTGCCAGCCCTGCGAAGCTGTACATGAGCTCCAGATCACGGCGTATGGACTTTTCTATACCTGGCCGTACAACTTTCACCACCACTTCTCGCCCATCAAGTAACTGAGCTCCATGTACCTGCGCAATAGATGCTGATGCAAAGGGTTCTTCATCAAACCGAGCAAACAATTCTGAAACGGGTTTACCAAATGTTTCTTCCACAATGGCGATCGCTTGTACGCCCGGGAAAGGCGGCACATTATCCTGCAGCTCTGCCAGCTCATCGGCAATATCATCTGGCAGCAAATCGCGCCGGGTAGACATAATTTGCCCAAACTTTATAAAGATGGGGCCAAGGTCTTCCAGGGTACGGCGAATACGTGCACCACGAGATAAATTCTCACGCCTAAACCAGCGCCACGGTGACAAATACATAAGAAACCGAACAGGACGAAACAGGTGAGTAGCAAGAATCACTTCATCAAGACCATGCTTGCCAAGCACACTATTGATATGAATAAGACGAAGCGCCTGACGAACACTGATCACGAGCGTTTACCCTCATTGTTTAACCGATCTTTTAACCGGTCACCTAATCGAGAGACACGCATATCCAGCCGATCTACATCAGAACGTAGAGTGTCTATATTTTTTAGGAAGCCATCCACTTCTCGACGATTAGGCAATTCGCGACTTTCTTCCTGAAGATACTCAGCCGCATCCTGACCCAGAATCTCCGAAGTGCGTTTACCCCAGCCAAAAATTCCGCGGGCCAGATTACCCACTTTGTGCGCAACAATATCACCCGTTATATGTGAAAGATGTTCTTCCCAGTCGATATCAAGCCCATCAAGGATTTCGCGAAACTGCTGGCCTAGCTCAACATCACCACTAATTTCTACGTCACCCTCAAATAATGCATCACCTGCATTTTTAATCAGCCCCATTTTTGCCATCGCTATCGGTGTACCACGTAAAACCGTGTCTGGCTCTCCCTCAAAATGACCAAAGACATTTAAGCTTTCTTCCTGCGGCACCAGATATAACGTGACATTCAAACCAAGCAGCTCGACGGCAATAACTTTTCCCTGCAACTGCTGCATCTGTTCAACAGTATCGGGATCCAGCCGAAGAACCTGGTTAATGGCCGATTCAAGAATCGCGGCGATAGCGGTTGGCAGTTCATTCACCGGGCTTCACCCATTAGCTGATTGAGGCTTTTTCGAGATTCATCATCCGCTTCAATATTGGCGTTATACAACACAACCGTATTAGCAATTTTATCGTGGAAGCCCTGTTTACGTGCATCTTTCGCAATCCACAAAAACCCCAGCATCAGCGGAAGCATGGAAGCCAGATAGGCCACAAAACGAATAAATGCTTGCCTGGTATTCATAACCTCAAAACTATCAGCATCCACTACCTGGCAACCCAGCAATAATTTACCCGGCGTACCAACAAAATTTATCCAGAAGCCAACGGTGAACAGCATAGTGAGCCCACTGCGCGACAAACCTTCAAGCGTAAACAGCGACGCATTAACAAAAGTAGGCCCAAGCACTAAACCAAACAACAGTGAAAAAATAAGACTATCCACAAGCGCTGCGCCAATCCGTCGCCAAAATCCTGCGTAGATAGGATAGGATAAGTCTTTCATTTTGGAATATTAAAACTTATATCCACGATGCAGGGCAACAACACCACCGCTGAGATTAAAGTATTCACAACGCTCAAATCCTGCTTCCTGCATCATTGCCAGTAGCTCTTCCTGTTTCGGGTGCATCCGAATAGATTCGGCAAGATAACGATAACTGGAATCATCTTTAGCGATAATCCTGCCCATTAACGGCAATAATTTGAAAGAATAGACGTCATAAAGTTTCCCAAGAGCTGGTACAACCGGCCTGGAAAACTCCAGCACCAGCAAACGACCGCCTGGTTTCAGTACACGCAACATAGAACGCAGCGCAGCATCTTTATCGGTGACATTGCGCAAGCCAAAGGCAATGGTGATGCAGTCAAAATGATTATCCGGGAAAGGTAATACTTCTGCGTTCGCCTGCACGTAATTCACATTGGCCAGCACGCCACGATCTACCAAACGTTCTCGACCCACCTCCAGCATGGACTCATTGATATCCGCCAGCACGACTTCGCCTGTTTCCCCAACCAGCTCAGAAAATTTAGCAGCCAGATCCCCGGTACCGCCAGCAATGTCCAACACTCGTTGCCCAGAACGCACGCCGCTCATTTCAATCGTGTACCGCTTCCACAAGCGATGAATGCCCATCGACATAACATCGTTCATCACGTCATAATTTGAGGCCACCGAATGAAACACCCCGGCAACTTTTCCAGCCTTATCCTGTTTCCGCACTTCTTCGTAACCAAAGTGTGTGGTGTCCTGGCTGCCATTACTGTTGCCGTTGTTCTGATTTCCCTGCGAATTACTCATAACCTGCCTGCTGTTAGTTAGTCGTCTAGTTATACATTTATTTATATATAGGCTGATCAGGTTTTGCGCTTGTGGCCTGCCTTTTCCAAACGATCCAGATATTCCGCCCACATTTCTTTTTGATTAGAACCTAATATGTACAAGGTATCCCATGAATAAATGCCGGTATTGTGGCCATCATCAAACTCCAGCTGAACAGCATAATTACCAACAGGCTCAATGGCGGTGATATTTACCTCCTCCTTGCCTAGCTGCAATATTTCTTCTCCTGGACCATGCCCGCGAACTTCAGCCGAAGGGGAATAAACACGTAAATATTCGCACGGCAATTCAAATTTACTGCCATCATCAAAACTGATTTCCAGCACTCTGGATTGTTGATGAAGGTTTATATCGGTTGGTCTTGGTGATGAGGTCATACTTTTCTCCACGAACTCATTTATCTAAATTATTTTTTAATTATCAATTAAATTTCTTATTGCGGTTTCTATTGAAACCATCTGCTCATACTTTCTTTTACAAGATGTAGCGGCTCAAATCTTCATCTTTGGCAAGCTTACCGACCTGCTCATCAACATATGCTGTATCTACCTGGACCGTTTCACCACTTTTATCTGCCGCACCAAAAGATATTTTTTCCAGCAAACGCTCCATCACCGTGTGCAGGCGTCGCGCGCCAATATTATCAGTGCGCTCATTCACCTGCCATGCCACTTCGGCAATACGGGCTATGCCATCCTCAGCAAACGTCAAACTCACACCCTCCGTTTCCAGCAAAGCACTATACTGTTCGGTCAACGAAGCATCGGGCTCTGTCAAAATGCGCATAAAATCTTCAGCGCTAAGAGCGCTTAATTCCACGCGAATCGGCAATCGCCCCTGCAGTTCAGGAATAAGATCGGAAGGTTTGGACAGATGAAAAGCTCCGGAGGCAATAAATAAAATATGATCCGTCTTCACCATACCGTATTTGGTGGATACGGTTGTGCCTTCTACTAACGGCAACAAATCACGCTGAACACCTTCACGCGATACATCCGGCCCACTGGTTTCACCACGTTTACAAATTTTGTCCATTTCATCCAGAAACACAATGCCATTTTGCTCAACGTTATCCACTGCCTGCTGCTTAATATCATCTTCGTTCAGCAGCTTTCCTGCTTCTTCATCAGTTAATAGCTTAAAGGCATCCTTAATATTTAATTTACGGGTGCTGGTGCGTGATGAGCCCATATTTTGAAACATGCCCTGTAACTGACTGGTCATCTCTTCCATGCCTGGTGGCGACATAATTTCCACACCAACATGACTGGCGGCAAGTTCCACCTCAATCTCCTTGTCATCAAGCTCACCCTCCCGTAATTTTTTACGGAATTTTTGTCGTGTGGCTGAATCCGACTCGCTCATTGGTTCAGGCTCACTATTAAAACCAATACCTGAACTTCTTGCCGGGCGTAACAAAATATCAAGGATGCGATCTTCGGCAGATTCCTCAGCACGAAAACGTACTTTTTGTACTGCCACTTCACGTGTAAGTTTTATAGAAATATCCACCAGGTCACGAATAATGGATTCCACATCACGCCCGACATAACCCACCTCGGTAAACTTGGTGGCCTCTACTTTGACGAAAGGCGCATTGGCAAGCCTGGCCAATCGACGAGCAATTTCAGTTTTACCCACGCCAGTGGGACCAATCATCAGAATATTTTTTGGAGTGATTTCATTCTTTAAGTCGTCAGACACCTGTGATCGACGCCAGCGATTACGCAAGGCAATCGCAACGGCACGCTTGGCATCGGATTGGCCGATAATATGTTTATCCAGTTCCTGGACAATTTCTCTGGGTGTCATTTGCGACATGAGCTTCTCTAAATAATTTGGTTGTCGATTTGTCAGCTTGTTTCTGGTCTAAAAAATATTGAACTATTCAGAACCATCTAACACTTCAATAGTGAATTGATCGTTGGTATACACACAAATACTGGCAGCAATACCCAGAGCTTTTTCACATATTGTTCGCGCATCCAGTTCCGTATTTTCCATCAGCGCCCGCGCAGCGGATTCTGCAAATGAACCACCGGAACCGATGGCGATAACATCAAACTCGGGTTCAATCACATCACCATTGCCGGATATCACCAGGGAAGTCGTTTCATCCGCCACCGATAACAGTGCTTCAAGACGACGTAACATGCGATCGGTGCGCCAATCCTTTGCCAGCTCAACAGCTGCCCGGGTTAGATTACCCTGATGTTTTTCCAGCTTGCCTTCAAACCGCTCAAAAAGCGTAAAGGCATCGGCCGTACCGCCTGCAAATCCGGCAATCACTTTTTCATGATATAGACGTCGCACCTTACGGGCATTGCCTTTCAATATGGTGCTGTTAAAGGACACCTGACCGTCACCGCCGATGACCACCTGGCCATTTCTGCGTACGGAGAGAATCGTAGTGCCGCGATATTGTTCCAAAATTTGAATTCCTATGTGCTTTTCATGCGAATACTAAACGTGAAGACAGACCTCTGATTTTACATCAATAATCGTCCAATCAGCGAATATCTAACATCTCATCAAAATGATATTGTCGGCAATGAAGGAACTGCTCTCTCCAACAAAAAAAGGATATCACCATGAAGCAAATCGCTGCCATTTTCTTATTATTCACCTTTTCTACACTGCCAGCATGGGCAGAAATTATGGGAAAAGAAGTCAGCTACCGCGCCGGAAACACGACGCTAAAGGGTTATCTGGCTGTTGATACGGCAAAATCCGGGCCTCGTCCGGGGATTCTTGTGGTTCACGAATGGTGGGGGCATAACGATTACGCCCGCAAACGCGCCCGCATGCTGGCGGAACTGGGCTACACCGCTCTCGCAGTCGATATGTACGGCAATGGTAAAACCGCCGACCACCCCGAAGACGCCGGAAAATTTTCGGGGGAAGTCCGTAAAAACATGCCTGCAGCCAAAGCCCGGTTTCTGGCAGCGATGGAACTACTAAAGGCTGAATCCAGCACCAATCCAGACAAAATAGCCGCCATTGGTTATTGCTTTGGCGGCAGCGTGGTGCTGGAAATGGCACGCATGGGCGTTAACCTGGATGGTGTCGCCAGCTTTCATGGCAACCCGGGCACACCAAACCCCGCAAAAAAGGGCGACATCAAAGGCAAGGTTTTGGTTCTCAATGGCGCTGCTGACCCCTTCGTAAAAACCGAAACTATCGATAGATTCAAAAAGGAAATGCGAGCAGCCGGCGTTGATTTCAAATTCATTAATTATCCCGGCGCCAAACACAGTTTCACAAATCCGGACGCCGACTCTTATGGGAAACGCTTCAAATTACCGCTGCAATATAACGAAAAAGCAGACCATCAATCCTGGACTGAAATGCAGGCCTTTTTTAAGGAT
>JAUWVK010000163.1 GCA_030617485.1 Gammaproteobacteria bacterium | reverse complement strand
ATATTTATCAGCGCACTTTAGTGTGCCTCATCCCAGTTTTTTCCTGTGCCCATATCCACCACCAGCGGAACCTGTAGTTGGGCCACCTGAGTCATAAGGCGATCAATTTCTGGTTTCACTTCATCAACTTGATCTTTGTGTACTTCAAATACCAGTTCATCGTGTACCTGCATAATCAACGTGATATCGAGGCCGGAATTTTCTATCCACCGATCCACTTCAATCATGGCGCATTTAATAATGTCTGCCGCCGTACCCTGCATCGGCGCATTGATAGCGGTTCGTTCTGCGTACTGGCGACGCATGCCATTGCTGTGATTTATTTCTGGCAAATATAAGCGACGACCAAAAACGGTTTCCACATAACCTTTTTCACGTGCGCTTTCACGCGTGCTATCCATAAAATCCTTAACACCCGGATAGCGTTGAAAATACAAATCCACATATTCCTGCGCTTCACCACGCGGAATACCCAACTGCCGCCCGAGGCCAAAAGCTGACATGCCATATATAAGACCAAAGTTGATTGCCTTGGCGCTGCGACGCTGATCATTGCTCACCTGATCAACCGACACACCAAATACTTCGGCTGCAGTGGCGCGGTGAATGTCCTCGCCCGCTGCAAACGATTTTAATAATCCTTCATCACTTGAAAGATGAGCCATAATTCTTAATTCAATTTGCGAATAATCTGCCGCAAGAATTACGTGATCTTTCGGAGCAATAAACGCCTGCCTTATGCGACGACCTTCTTCGCTACGAACAGGAATGTTTTGTAAATTAGGATCAGAAGAAGACAAACGTCCGGTGCTAGCCACCGCCTGATGGTAAGACGTGTGCACACGGCCGGTATCCGGATCAATTCGCTCAGGTAGTTTATCGGTATAGGTGGATTTGAGTTTACTCATGCCACGATGCTCAAGAATAAGTTTCGGTAATGGAAAATCGAGCGCTAACTCGACCAAAACTTCTTCCGCAGTAGACGGTGCACCCTTGGGTGTTTTTTTCCGTACCGGTAAACCAAGTTTTTCAAACAAAATCACCTGTATTTGTTTTGGCGAAGCCAAATTAAATTCTTCTCCTGCAACTTCAAAAGATTCCTGCTTAATTTCTTCCATACGTTTTGCCAGTTCTTCACTTTGCTTTACCAACATTTTCGCATCCACCAGTACACCATTGCGTTCTATGTGAGACAACACTGGCACCAACGGCATTTCTATTTCACGAAACAAAGAAACAAGGCGAGGTTCTTTTTCTAATTCAGGCCACAGTGTTTGATGAAGACGCAAGGTGACATCTGCATCTTCTGCTGCATAGGGCCCCGCAACTGCAATAGGAACATGATCAAAACAAACCTGTTTAGCGCCTTTACCCGCAACATCTTCATAACGAATCGTTTTGTGGGTAAGGTATTTAAGCGCCAGTGAATCCATATCATGGCGCGTCGCTGTACTGTCCAGCACGTATGATTCCAGCATGGTGTCAAACTCGATGCCACGCAGCTCGATACCATGATTGGCCAGTACGCTCATATCATATTTGAGATTCTGTCCGACCTTGGCTTGCTTCGGATCTTCCAGCAGAGGGCGAAGTTTATTCAGGACAAAGTCTCGACCCAGTTGCTCACCACCTTCCGGGTCTTGATGTTTCAGTGGAACGTAAGCAGCTTTTCCAACCTCAACGGCAAAAGAAACGCCAACAATTTGTGCCTGCATGTAATTTAAACTTGTCGTCTCAGTATCAAATGCAAATAGCTTCGCTTTTTTTAATTTTTTAAGCCATGACTCAAACGTTTTTTTATCCTGAACAATTTGATAATCAGCATCAGCGTTCATGGAACCAGTGTTTTCGTTTGTAGTGAGTGAATCCCCTGACAATACTTCGCTTAGCCAGGTTCTGAATTCCAGCTCGCTAAACATTGTTTTAAGTTTTTCAGTGTCGGCGGATTCAATAACCAGATTTTGAGGGTCGACAGGTAACTCCACATCACATTTAATGGTCGCTAGCTGACGAGACAGCGGCAGTTGCTCCACAAAGTCACGCAGGTTTTCACCCACCTTGCCTTTGATGTTGTCAGCGTTGACTATGACCTCGTCCAGAGAACCGAACTGGTTCAACCATTTCACGGCAGTTTTCGGGCCCACTTTGGGCACACCGGGAATATTGTCGGAGCTGTCGCCCATCAGGGTGAGATAGTCGATGATCAACTCTGGAGGGATGCCAAATTTGTCCACCACACCCTGTGAATCCATCGTGGTGTTGTCCATGGTATTCATTAACGTGACGTGTTTGTTTACCAGTTGCGCCATGTCCTTATCACCCGTTGAAATCAGGCAATCCATACCCGCTTCGGCAGACTGTTTAGCCAGTGTGCCGATGACATCATCTGCTTCCACACCTTCAATAATTAGCATGGGCAAGCCCATCGCGTTAATTAAATTATGCAGGGGTTCAATTTGCTCTCGTAACTCATCCGGCATGGGTGAGCGATTCGCTTTGTACTGGTCATATAGATCATCGCGAAACGTTTTACCCTTGGCATCAAACACCACCGCCATGTGTTTGGGCTGAAAGTCCTTGATCAAACGGCGCAGCATGTTGATCACACCATAAATAGCATTGGTAGGCTGACCTTTGGACGTGCTGAGATCACGAATGGCGTGGAAAGCCCGGTACAAATAGGAGCTGCCATCCACGAGAATGAGTTGTTCATTTTTTTTCATTTAATTTAACACTTTTTATTTATTAACCAGAGTCCTTACAAAAGGATGCCCATTCAAGGATGATTGATCTAGAATAACAGGCAGAACCTATCTTGAATTATCTACGCAATATTACACAATGGCGACAGAATCATGACCTTACCGATGCCCACACGTTTTCTATTCCTCTTCAGCCTGTTGTTTATTGTTTTACCTGCCTATGGCCAGGACAACCTGGATGAACAACCGGCCATTGAGGATGAATTATCATCTTCGGGGCAAGTCACCATCAAAGGCGATAACAACGAAGTCATTAGCGAATTTCGTATCAACGGCCAACTTTACATGATTCGCATCACCCCCAACAAAGGCGTGCCTTATTATTTGGTGGATGCTGATGGTGATGGAAACCTCGAAACCCGCTGGAATGAGCTGGCTCCGGACCTCTTAATACCTTCCTGGGTACTGCTGCGCTGGTAGTCTACGACCAAAATTACCCATATTTGGCTGATTTATCGTATCTATTCGTACCTAATAAAGACCCCAAATAGCCCCCCAAACTTGACACCGGCCGGCACCAATGGCATAAAAACCGGCCAAAGGTTACTTGGTGGCGTCGAGAGGAGGTGCCAGGTACCGGAGAAGGGTGATGACCGGCAAAGATCGAGTCTCGCAAAATATTAAAAACGAAAACAGTAGCAAGCTGGAATTAACCCTAAAGGACATTCCGCTCGCCGCTTTATTATAAAAAAATCAAGGGGAAGTACTCATGAAAGCAAAATGGTTAATGATTCCTGCAGCAGCAGCTATTCTCGTTTCTGGTTCAGCATTTGCTGATCTGGACCTGGCCAAGAAAAGCGGTTGCCTGGCTTGCCACA
>JAUWVK010000094.1 GCA_030617485.1 Gammaproteobacteria bacterium | reverse complement strand
GGTGGATTTCGTAGTGAATTTCATGAGCTACGATTTGGCATCAAAGCTGCCGTAGTATCGTTGGTAGTGATTGTGCTTGCGATGTTGCCAATGGGTGGCATCTCAAATGTGGCGACTGAGATTATGATGGTGGTTCTGAGTTTGTATGTTATTCAGGGGCTGGCCATGATTCACGCGGTAATAGCGATTAGAAAAATGCATGTTGCCTGGTTGATTGGGGTGTATATGGTGACATTTTTCATTTTGCCACAATTGATGGCAGTAGTGGCGTTGCTGGGCCTGGCCGATACCTGGCTGGATTTTCGTCAGCGAGTGGGTACGTTGGGTACATAGAATCCAGAGCTCTGGGAATAAGTTTTTGAAGAAAATGGTTTAACTAAGACAGTAACAGTACGCAGTAACATACGTTTTTATAAAAAATTAGAATTGAACAATTGGATGTACAGACTGAGGTAAGTGTGATGAATATTATTCTTTTAGAGAAAGTACAGAATCTGGGTGAGCTGGGCGACCAGGTTAACGTGAAGGCTGGTTACGGACGCAATTTCCTCATTCCTCAGGGCAAGGCAACTACTGCTACCGAAGCGAATGTGGCTCAGCTTGAAACACGCCGTGCAGAACTGGAGAAGGCCGCAGCTGAGAAGCTTGCTGTAGCTGAGGCTCGCAAGACCGCACTGGATGCTCTTGAGCTGACTATTGCGCATCAGGCGGGTGAGGAAGGCAAACTGTTCGGTTCCATCGGAACCATCGAAATTGCCAAGGCGATTACGGATGCCGGCACGGAAGTGGCTAAAGCTGAAGTGCGTTTGCCAGAAGGCGCCCTGCGTCATATTGGTGACTTTGGAGTTACCATTGACCTGCACACCGATGTGGTGGCTACAGTTAAGCTCAGCGTTGTCGCTGAATAGGATTTCTGAATAGGGTTTAAGAGCCTGTTGCAGACAGTGCCGGTGATGTGATTATCGGCGCTGTCTTTAGTTTTTGCTTTAACATCATTATCTTAACCTGTGTCTCAACCCTACTGTCTTAGACTCTGATTTTTCAGGGCGCCTTTAGGTTGTACTTTTTGGTCTGTAAATTTCAAATTTCTTTTTATCTCACTCTCTATTTGCTCCGTAATTCGGTTAATATAAACGGACGATGCCTGAGTTAGTTTATCCCCCAAATGCGGTCGATGTTGCCACAGAAAATCTGAAGATTGCGCCCCAGTCTATTGAGGCAGAGCAATCTGTGATTGGCGGGCTTATGCTCGATAAAAATGCCTGGGATAAAATTGGTGACCTCATCTCCGAAGATGACTTTTATCGTCGCGACCACCGGTTAATCTTCCGTGCTATTGCCAGTATGTCATCCAGCGGTGATCCCTGTGATGTCGTCACTTTGTCTGAGTGGTTGAGTAAACAGGATTTACTCGATGACGCAGGGGGGCTTGCCTACCTGGGTACTCTGGCTAAAAACACCCCTAGTGCAGCCAATATTAAGGCCTATGCCGCTATCGTGCGTGAGCGCTCGGTGCTGCGTCAGCTTATTTCGGTGGGTAATGAGATCAGTAATAGCGCTTACCAGACAGAGGGACGGAGCAGCGAAGAATTACTGGATGGTGCGGAGCGCGAAGTCTTCAAAATTGCCGAAATGGGGGCCAAGGGTAAGAAAACCGTTGTTCCCATCAGGGATCTGCTGACCAAAGCGGTGGACCGTATTGAAACTCTGTTTCAGCAGGATAATCCGATTACCGGTGTGCCCACCGGTTGGACCGATTTCGATGAAAAAACCTCGGGCCTGCAGAAATCAGACCTTATTATTATCGCCGGTCGTCCTTCCATGGGTAAAACCAGTTTCGCGATGAATATTGCCGAGAACGCGGCCATCAAAAGCAGTCTTCCCACGGTCATATTCAGTATGGAAATGCCTGGCGAGCAACTGGCCATGCGTATGTTCTCTTCGCTGGGCCGAATTGACCAGCATAAGGTGCGTACCGGTAAACTGGATGATGACGATTGGCCTCGACTAACCTCGGCGGTGAGTCTGCTGGCAGAGGCACCAATGTTTATTGATGACACTCCCGCGCTTTCCCCTAATGAGTTGCGTGCCCGTGCTCGTCGCATCAAACGTGAACATGGTTTGGGGCTAATTATTATTGATTATCTACAATTGATGCAGGTGCATGGCACTAAAGAAAATCGTACCAATGAAATATCGGAAATTTCTCGTTCCTTAAAAGCGTTGGCGAAAGAACTGGAAGTGCCGGTAGTGGCGCTGTCACAGTTGAATCGTGGCCTGGAACAACGTCCCAACAAACGTCCGGTAATGTCTGACTTACGTGAGTCAGGAGCCATCGAGCAGGATGCTGACGTGATCGCCTTTATTTATCGCGATGAAGTTTATAACGAAGACAGCCCGGATAAAGGTATCGCGGAAATCATTATTTCCAAACAACGTAATGGTCCAATTGGTACCACACGACTTACCTTTATTGGTCAGTACACCCGGTTTGAAAATTATGTCCATGATTTTTACTCAGAAGATGATTCATATTCGCAGAAGGGCACTTCTTAGTATGGTTCGAAATAATATGGAACGTAAGGCATGACACGTGCGGCCCATGCCGTCATCAATTTAAGCGCCCTGCAACATAATCTGCAACGAGCTAAAACAGCGGCGCCTCGCTCTCAACAATTTTCTATTATTAAGGCCAATGGCTATGGCCACGGTTTGGTGCCTGTTGCACGGGCATTAAAAGAATCTGATGGTTTTGGTGTAGCCAGTGTTGAAGAAGCGTTGGAGTTAAAAGCTGCAGAGATTAAGCAACCTATCTTATTGCTTGAAGGTTTTTTCCATGCTGATGAGCTTGAACAAATCCAGCAATACGATCTACAGATTGTGGTTCATCATGAACAGCAACTTGTTGCTCTGGAAGAAGCCTCTGCAAAAAAGTCATCCAGTCAAAAACCTATTGTTGTCTGGATCAAAGTCGATACCGGCATGCATCGTCTGGGTTTTAACCCTGATGTGGTTCCAAAAATTATTCAGCGTTTAATGGCGTGTGGTGTGGTCAATAAATCTTTGCGACTGATGACGCATCTTGCGAATGCAGATGATATGCGCAATAAAAGTACGCAACAGCAGATAGAGTTATTCAAAACTATAGCTGTTGATGAAAGTATTGAGCGCAGCATTGCCAACTCAGCAGGTATCCTTGGCTGGATGGGTAGTTACAGTGATTTGGCTCGTCCTGGAATATTGCTTTACGGTGTCTCCCCATTTTTAAAAGAAACTGGTGCAATTAGAGGTTTGTCGCCTGTAATGACCTTGCGCAGTGAACTCATAGCGGTTAAACAATGCCGGAAAGGAGATGCTGTTGGTTACGGTGGCGACTGGGTTTGCCCGCAAGATATGTCGATTGGTGTTGTTGGTATTGGCTATGGTGATGGCTATCCCCGACACGCTAAAGAAGGAACACCCGTATTAGTGAATGGTAAGCGAGCGCCTTTGGTAGGACGTGTTTCTATGGATATGATTTGTGTTGATCTGCGCGAGCAGCCAGAAGCAAAAATTGGTAGTGATGTCATTCTGTGGGGTGAGGGATTACCGGCTGAAGAAGTCGCAGAGTCTGCTTCTACCATTGCTTATGATTTATTTTGTGGCGTGACCGCACGTGTGCCGCGTGTGTACATTGATGACAACAACGATAAAAATTCTGGTGGTAAAAGTGGCTAAAGCTAAAGTTGCCTATGTCTGTTGTGATTGCGGGTCAGATTTCCCTAAATGGCAGGGGCGCTGTGATGATTGTGGCGAATGGCACACGCTAAAGGAATTTCGCACAGGAAGCGTAAGCTCTAAAAAAAGTGGTAGTGAGTTCAAGGGTTATGCAGGAAGTTTGTCTGAAGTAAAAACACTGGGGGATATTGATCTTACTAATGTGCCGAGACTTAGTTCCGGTGTGGAGGAGTTTGATCGGGTGTTGGGTGGGGGTATGGTACCAGGTTCAGCCATTCTTATTGGTGGTCATCCAGGTGCAGGCAAGAGTACCTTACTGTTACAGGTATTGTGCCGTATGGCGAAATCACAGCCCGCACTTTATGTTACTGGCGAGGAATCCTTGCAACAGGTAGCGATGCGCGCACAGCGATTGAGCCTGCCGATGGATAGTCTGCAAATGCTCAGTGAAACCAGTGTTGAGGCCATCTGCGCCGTTGCTGAGCAACAACACCCAAAACTTATTGTAATTGATTCCATTCAGGTTGTTAGACAGGAAGATGTGCAGTCAGCTCCGGGAAGTGTTGCACAGGTGCGTGAATGTGCTGCGTATCTGATACGTTATGCAAAATTAACTAATACAATTTTGATCCTGGTAGGGCACGTTACTAAAGATGGTTCACTTGCTGGGCCTAAAGTCCTGGAGCATATGATTGATTGTTCGGTGATGTTAGAAAGCTCAACGGATAATCGCTACCGAACCTTACGGGGTGTTAAAAACCGTTTTGGTGCGGTCAATGAGATTGGTGTCTTTGCGATGTCGGAAAAAGGCCTGCGCGAAGTTAAAAATCCATCAGCTATTTTTCTATCACGTGCCACGGAGCCTGCCGCCGGTAGTGTGGTGATGGTGGTATGGGAAGGAACGCGTCCGATTCTTATCGAATTACAGGCATTGGTGGATGATAGTCAATTTGGCAACCCGCGTCGGCTGGCAGTTGGTGTCGATCAAAATCGTTTATCTATGTTGTTAGCAGTATTGCACCGTCATGGTGGTATACAGGTGGGCGATCAGGACGTTTTTGTAAATGTTGTGGGTGGCGTCAAGGTGATGGAAACCAGCGCAGACCTGACGCAACTATTAGCCATCGTTTCCAGTTTTCGTGATCGGCCATTAGCATCTGATTTAGTGGTGTTTGGTGAAGTAGGGCTTTCTGGTGAAATACGTCCAGTACCCAGTGGTCAGGAGCGCCTGAACTCAGCGGTTAAACATGGCTTTAAACGAGCCATTGTGCCAGAAGCCAATGTCCCCAAAAATGGTATTAAGGGAATGAAAATTATAGGTGTCCGTACTTTGGAGGCTGCATTGGCTGCAGTAGAATAGGGCAGCTGTAGACTAATGCCAGTACGAGTAGGTATTACCGAACTTCACTATTGCCGAGTTCAGATAATTCACGATATAAAATCTCAGGATCGCCAATATTAAGTTCCACTAAACGGCGTAAATGGGAAACACTATCAAGGTCGATATATTTGCATTGAAATCCGACCTGCCTTTCACCGATGTGTGTAATGGTAACTTCCATTCTAATTACGGTTTCTTCGTTGTCTGCAAATATTTCAGTTAGATAATGATCACCAATTTCTGCTTCCCATATTCTTGGTACCGTTAGCAGTAGACCTTTCAGAGAAATATCGATGAGTTTGCTTTTCCAGGTTCCTTTATCATTGATCAGGCAGACTTCAGCATCAAATTCGATACGAGAAAATCGACGGTTGTTTTGGTCTGCATCTTTCATGGCTTTTGGCACGATTCTAATAGGTTGGTGACTGTAGTGGTCAGTTTAAGGTGTATAACAATCCATGTCGTTAGCAAATTCTACAAATGCTGAAAAATGTTGATTAATTTCGGACAGGGTTTCTTTCTCACGTCCAAGTGTGCGAAGCATTCTGTGCGAGAGTATTAGTTTTTTCACTTTTGATTGCGCGGCTATTTCCCCTATAACGACAGGAGGCATATGAAGGTTGCGTTCAACTCCGCGCGCACCTTTTGGTACAGCATTATGAGCAATCAATAGATCAGCATTCATCGCCAGTTTCGGCAAGGTCTGAAAATCTCCATTCATATCACCGCTGAAAACGATCGACTTGTTTGCTATATCAATGCGCCATGCAAGGGCTGGTAATGGGCCATGGTGGACTGATATTGCGCGAGTGTTGATATCGGTTGCGGAAAGTGCAGATTGTATTTTTTTGTTTTCAACATCGAGGACGACTGGCTGTAAACGATAACCGTTTCGGCGGCCATCATCCATAAAATCCGCCAGGTAGCGAAATGCTCCTTCAATATCAAACAGTGATTCCAGAAAATCTGTCGTATCGGGCATCCAGTGACTGCCCGATGGCCCATAAACAGGCAAATCTTTTTTGCGATTATCAAAAAATGA
>JAUWVK010000076.1 GCA_030617485.1 Gammaproteobacteria bacterium | reverse complement strand
GCAAGTAACGTTATCCAGTACAGGTTTGTTAATAGTGAGGGGGTTGGGTCTAGTATCATTTGTTCATGTATTTGGCGTCTAACGACCAAGCTGTGCGGTGCAAACGAAGCGCAGCGAAGTTTGCATCCGAACGAGCGCCTTGTTATGGGTTTTTCTATAAATCATTCTATCAATTCGGCTTGATATCTTGAAATGCATTTCTCAACTCAGAAATATTTTGAAATCTGCTCCCATGAGCACTATTCAAGCCCTTTGTAACGAAGTCAATTATGTGTGGCTTAGCTTTATCTGCGTTTGTCTTGCCAGTCAATACGAAATATAAAATACGGGTAAGTGCGTATGTTTCGTGCAAAATATTATAATTATCAAAACCCTCTACTACCAAGCTTGGGTCGTTAAAGTAGCCCTTAAATTGAGTGTTGGCTGAAGTTAAATCGCTATCGATCAGCTTCACAAGACCAAAGTCTGCGATTTTTACTACTATGACATCGTCATACATTTTGAGCAAAATATTTTTTGGGCTCACGTCTCTATGAAGAATATCTTTAGAGTGGATGTATGAGAATGCTTTGATAATCTGCAGCCCCATCTTTACTCTTTCCTGAAAGGATAACTTGTTATTATTATTAATTATGTAATCGTTTAATGATGCATCCATAAACTCCATGATGTACTCATTATTCTTTTCATTGTAACTATAAACCTCAAGTACATAAGGAGAGTTCATTCCACTCATTTGTGCATATTCGCGCTTAAATCTTTCTATCTCCTTTGTGGTTAGATTGTCTTTGGCTCGCTTCAAAGCGAATGTCTTTAAATAAAACTTGTCTGGATATTTGAATATTTGGGCATATGAGCCCTCACCAATCAGCTTTAGATCTGAAATATTATTTTGATTTTCAATAACAATAGTAGTTTTGGGATTAAAGATTGGAATTGTGTAATACAGATCTATCTTTTCAGTGTTTGGCGGAATACTACTACCACCACTTTTACTCAAAAATGTCTTACATAGTGAAAATGTATTTTTATAATACTCGTCAATGCTAAAAGAATATTCTGAGTTTTTTAAAGATCGCTCCAGAGCCTCGATAATTTCTGTACTTTCTATTAGTTCTCGACTTGGATCAGCCCAAAAATGAGCAGACATATCTGTTGTTGGCAATCGATCATTCATTGCATTAAATGAATTGATAAGCATCATATGAAGAGTTGAAAACAACAACTTTAGTTTTTCATTGTTGAATGACTCGTATAACTCTTCATACTCATTACTAAGGCGGCCATCTAGTCTCCTGTAATGAGTTTCAATTGCATTATCGATCATCATTATTTCGTCGCCGGGCTAATTGAGCCCATAACAGTTGATTATACGGCTGGCTCGTATATCGCAATATACAGCTGGCACCAATATTGTAATATACAGCCAAATGACCTCTTAATGTTCTTCATTAGAGGCATTATTGTTTAATAATTACACAAATAATTCGTTCTACTCAAAATTTACTTATCTTCCGGAACACCCTGCCAGAGCATTTCATAACCTACCTCATAAGTAGCATCACAAAAATCACCAAGTTTGGAGAAATGTTGCTTAAAAAGTTCGTCCGCGTGCGATTTTTCGTGTTGGTCAAATGAGTTCCAGTAGGTGACGATTACTAAATCCCCCATATTCTGGTTGATTTTCTTATTATCACTTTCATCAGCATCCAAAGTTCCTTCTTTAGATACAAAGCCAGCATTTTTATAAACCTGGCCACCAATAAAGCCACCTTTATCATCACCGTAATTTTCTTTGACGACATTACACATTTCACCAAGCACTAACTCAACATCGCTTACGGTGACGCCATCCTTCAGGTCAACAACATTGAATAACATCACGCAACCAAAAGGGATACTTATCGGATGGAACATGGTTTCTCCTTGTTTCTTACTCTTTAATGAAATAGGTGCTGTTAGCCTTCAGCGGTAAAACCAAAAGCTTTATCGTGTACGTAAACGAGTTTGCATTCGTCTATGTATTTAGCATCGTGTATTCGGCCTGCTTTGATGTAGCCGGTATCACCTGCACTGAGAATAAGCGGTTCGCCATCAGCAACCAGGTCATTGTCAGATTGAGTGTAGAACTGGATTGACATCTTTCCTTCAACAACAATTGTCATGTCATCGCCCGGATGGGAGTGGGGTGGCTCTTCTGATCCCGCTTCCCAGCGTTCCAGCATTACATCGGCACCATCCGGGTTGGTTGGGTAGGTTGTTCTAACAGTAAAGCCATTTGGTGTATCTGGAACGGATACGTGATTTTCCCATATTGCACTTGTGTCAGCGGTTACTTCTTTTGTTGTGTTTTTGTCCATATGCGTATCTCTGGTTATTTCTGGGTATGAGGGTTAGGTAATTGGTTGTTATTTAATCGGCGAATTCCATAATGTCCGCAACAGCTTCGATGCCAGCCCTGGCACATTTTTCGTCAGATTCAACATCTGCTCCTGCAACTGCTACGCCACCATAAAAATTACCACCAAAGTCGATGGGAAGGCCGCCTACAATTAAAAGAATATCTGGTGCGAAATTAAGGTCGGGTCTGTCTTTTACCTGAGATGTTGCGGCCTGGAGTGTTGAGGATGTAAACGCTTTTCGTTGACTGACCTTAATTGTATGCGGACCAGATAACGGATTGCGTAAAAAAGCGGCAAGGTTACCATTACGATCCACGACCGCAGCTGAAACTTTGTATCCGCGTTTGGTGCAGTCCTCTACAGCAGCAAAAACCATTTGATGCGCAATATGTGGTGCCAGTGTGCGGAGTTGTACCGTAGGGGTTGGTTCCTCTGAATACACCACCTGTGATGTTAAAATCAACATTGAAGCAATTGTTGTAACCAGTGTTGAAGCAATCATACCTTTAGGTGACGCCTTCATAACTTATTCTCCAATATTTACATTTGGTGTTATTAACGTTGGGATATTTTTTATTCTCAATAGGCCGACAGGAAAGATCATGTTCCTTGTGAAAGGGGCAGATTGCTTTCTATGAGGAAAACCTGTGCATGAATTTTTCAAGATTTTTCACTTTTCCATTTGTTACTGTAACGCCTTCCTTAATTAGAATGCCCACTTTTTTATCTGCACCTAATGCGTATTGACCGACAGAACCATCACTGCGAACAACTCTGTGGCAAGGTATGGTGTACAAGGTTTTATTCTTAGCCATTGCGCTTCCTACTGCTCGCCATGCTTTAGTATTTAAAGCATTAGCCATTTCTTTATAAGTTGTTACTTTTCCTTCTGGAATAAGCTTCAGTAGCTCATAACATTTTTCATTAAATGCATTATTAGACATAATCTCTCCCTAGGTTGCCTGTGGAGGGGGTAGCTATTCCGTTTCCCCAACTTTATACGGTAGTGGTTGAATGTCGAGTATTGCACCTTGTGAACTTCCCAGATGTAAAGAGCCTTTATCTTTGCTGGCAATTTCAATTACAGCCACAAGGTCAGTTCCGCCGTTGGGGGTTGATTCGGCTCGAACCACTTTTCCTGCCCCTTGCCCGGACTCTGAACCTTGTGCATACAGTGAGTCGCCCGGCGCTGGCACGGTGTCGCTATCGGTATGTGCCAGGAACATATGTCGTTTAAGTTTACCGAGGTAATGCATGCGTGCCACAATTTCCTGGCCGGGATAACAGCCTTTTTTAAAGCTCAGTGCGTTAATACCTTCCAGGTTAATCATTTGAGGGACGAAGGCTTCTTTAGTTCCGGGTACTACTTCGGGTATAGCATCTTTGATATCCAGAAGATTCCAGCTGCCACCGCCAACGGGTTTGGCATCTGTGGCCAATTTTTCCCACATGTTTTTTATGATCTCAATTTTGCCGTAGAGCTCGAAGCGTGGTGGTGAGTTGGACACGCGTATTACCGTTATATCATTTGTTTGAGCAGCAGCATCTATTTCGGGAGGAACAGTATCAATTACCTTGCCTAGTTGTTGTTCTGCATCGGATCCAGAGAATCCAATCCTGATCAGTTCATCACTGACATCTTCAAGTATTACTTTACTCATCATCACGAACATTTGCAGACGACTCTGTGTGTCAGCAAGCATTTCCTGAGGTAGCCGTAAGTAATACTGGTCTTTTATCTGAAATAATCGGAAGAATGCCAGCACACGCCCCTTGGGGTTGCAGTAAGCATTGAGCTGACTCTGGGCGTCGCTGATATTACGGACATCATTACAAAACTGGTTTTGCAGAAAGTTTTCAGCTTCTTCGCCGGAGACACGGATCAGGCCGTAGTGAGATAAGTCACAAAGAGTATGCTCGTCTAATGCTGCTTTTTTTTCAGCATTTTCGTCGCCGAAGTGTTTAACCAGGCCATGCTCTATTTCAGCACCCTGATCGGTTAAAAATTGTGCCCAGTTCTCTATCATGCTGTTTTCTCTATTCTAATTCTCTATAAAAACGTTGACCTTATTAAGCTACCAGTCAATGATAGCGAATAAAGTCACTATTGAGTAACACCTTGTTTTAATGTGTGTAACTATACAGGTGTGGACGAGTCACTAAATTTCAATCCAATTAAGTCTAACTAAAGGTTGTTAATGAGTTTGACCCAGGACAGACCTGTTTTTCTCAATCTCCTGCGGATACGCCAGCCGGTTATGGCGGTCGTCTCTGTTCTGCATCGTTTTACCGGTATATTGATGGTGTTGGCATTACCGGGTCTGATTTACCTTTTACAAATTTCATTGAGTAGTCCGGCAGGTTTTTCCCAGGCGGCCGCCATTCTGGATGGCCAGATTGTACGATTGCTCGCTGTACTTATGATCTGGGCTCTGGCACATCACCTGTTTGCAGGTATCCGGTTTTTGATCCTTGATTTTGATGTGGGCGTGACCAAAAGTGTGGCTCGAAAAACAGCCTGGCTAGTGCATATAAGCGCGACCGTGGTTGGGTTGTATTCAGCAGGGCTTTTGCTATGAGCTGGCGTCCATCAGCTGGTCTTCGTACCTGGTTATTACAACGTCTGAGTGCGACGTATATTGCACTATTTCTTGGTGTGTTCGCGGTTAAATTAATGGCAATACGGGGCGGTGAACCATTAACGTATGAGGTCTGGCGTGCCTGGGTTTCCCATCCTGTATCCAACATTGCTCTTATCCTGTTCATGTTCGCCTTACTGTTACATGCCTGGGTGGGCATCCGGGATGTGATCATGGATTACGTCAATTCCGTTCCTTTACGTTATGTCTTACTCATAGGCTTTGGTTTGAGTTTTATTAGCATGGCATTGTGGACTTTGCGGACGCTGCTCCTGGTAACGGAAGTAGTAACGCCTCTTGTAACGAACGGTCTGGTGACACCTGGATGAATATAGAACGACGCAAATTCGATACTCTGGTCATTGGTGCCGGTGGTGGTGGTTTGCGCGCGGCATTACAAATGGCGCAAGCCGAAGCTAAGGTGGCAGTGGTATCCAAGGTGTTTCCCACGCGTTCACACACGGTTGCAGCACAAGGTGGCATGAATGCCGCATTGGCGAATGTGTTACCGGATAACTGGCACTGGCATATGTATGACACGGTGAAGGGCAGTGATTACCTGGGTGATCAGGATGCCATCGAATACATGTGTCGTGCCGCTTCGCATTTAGTGGTCGAGCTTGAGCATGCTGGAGTGCCTTTTTCGCGTCTGGATAACGGCAAAATATATCAGCGTGCTTTTGGTGGGCAAAGTCAGGACTTCGGTGGTGATCAGGCTGCACGAACTTGCGCTGCAGCGGATCGTACCGGTCACGCCATCTTGCATACGTTGTATCAACAAAACATTCGCTCTAAAACCCATTTCTTTGATGAATATTTCTCCATTGATTTAGTCAAAGATGATGACGGTTATATTCTCGGTGCGGTGGTGCTTAACATCGAAACCGGTGAACCATTGTTAATTGAGGCCAAGACCACGCTGATAGCGACCGGTGGTGTTGGACAATTATTCCGTACCAACACCAATGCGCGTATTAACACCGGCGACGGTATTGCGATGACATTGCGTGCCGGTATTCCGGTGCAGGACATGGAATTTTTTCAGTTTCATCCTACGGGCATTGCCGGTAAGGGCATGTTGATTACCGAAGGGGTGCGAGGCGAGGGTGGTTATCTGATTAACAAGGACGGCGAACGTTTTATGGAACGTTATGCGCCGCACGCCAAGGATCTTGCTAGTCGAGACGTGGTGAGTCGGGCGATTGCTATTGAAGTACGGGAAGGTCGTGGTTGTGGTCCCGATGCTGATCACGTTTTATTAAAACTCGAACACCTGGGTTCTGATGTGATCAAAAAACGTTTACCGGGTATTCGTGATATGGCCATGACTTTTGCTCATGTTGACCCTATTAAAGAACCGATTCCGGTGTTCCCTACGGCGCATTACACCATGGGTGGTATACCAACGAATCGTTATGGCCAGGTCGTAATGCCAACCGAGCAAAGTGCCGAGGAGTCTATTCCGGGTTTGTTTGGTGTGGGTGATTGTGCGTGTGTTTCTGTGCATGGTGCAATTCGTTTGGGGGGTTTTTGGTTGCTGGATTTTGTCGTGTTTGGTCGCGCCGCAGGTAATCATATTATTGATTACCTTAAAGAGAACCGTACTCACCGCCCGATGAATGAAAATAGTGTTAAGGCGGCATTAGCAAGACTTGAGCGATGGGATAAAAAGGGCGAAGGCGAGAAAATCGATGTTTTGCGTCAGGAGTTGCAGCGAGTCATGGAAGATTACTGCAGCGTGTTCCGCACCGAAGAAATTTTGGCGGATGGTGTAAAGAAAGTTAAGGAGCTTATCGCGCGTTTGGATAATGCACGATTGCGTGATCACAGTAAGGTTTTCAATACTGCGCGTATTGAAGCCTTTGAACTGGAGAATCTAATGATCCTGGGTTTGGCGACGGTTGAGAGTGCGCTGGCAAGACAAGAAAGTCGCGGAGCACATTCTCGTGTTGATTATCCAGATCGAGATGATAAACATTGGATGAAGCACAGTCTTTATTTTGAGGATGGTCGGGTAGAATATAAACCTGTGCGAACCAAGCCGTTATCTGTTGATAGTTTTCCACCCAAGCCGCGTATTTATTAATTAAGAACTACTAACGTTATGCGATTTCAGATATATCGATACAACCCGGAAACAGACAAGTACCCGCATATGCAGGAATATAATGTGGATGGGTTTGATAGTGGTGCTATGTTGCTGGATGCTTTAATACGCATTAAAGCAGATGACGAGACGCTTAGCTTTCGTCATTCATGCGGCGAAGGTGTGTGTGGCTCCGATGCCATGAATATCAATGGTCGCAATGGCCTATCCTGTATCACACCACTGGATTCACTAAAGGAACCCGTACAAATTCGGCCAGTGCCTGGTCTGCCAGTGATTCGTGA
>JAUWVK010000159.1 GCA_030617485.1 Gammaproteobacteria bacterium | reverse complement strand
CACTTTATTAGCGCACGGCCCTTTTTGGCCTTCCCCAACTTCATACTCCACTTTCTGACCATCACTCAGGGATGCATAGCCACCGCCAGCCTGGATTTCAGAATGATGAACAAACAGATCCTTGCCACCATCATCTGGAGTAATGAAACCAAAACCTTTGTCCGCGTTGAACCACTTAACTGTACCTGTACTCATGTTGTATTTTCCTTTGTGTATTTAATATTTATTGATTTGATTATTTTTCTATGCGTCGCCGGTTGTTGCCGTTTTATCGTCATTTCCTGGCATAGGTTGACTGTCCTGTGGCTCACTCTTGTCTCCCCCTGATTTTTGCAGGCGCTTCTCTTCCTTCTTTTTCTTTTTGGCGATTTCTTTCTGGCGCTTTTCATAAGCGTAATTGGTTTTAGCCACTCGTATTCTCCCCTACAAAATTCCAGTATTAGAGCAGTTACAATACGGTATTTTCCAACCGATTTCGCTCAGTATAGCGTCGACAATACCCAAAGTCACAAGAGGGTAATGGACCGATAACGGACGTTCACTCCAAGCATATCACGCAAGTAATTCTTCCAGCACATGCTGGTACATCTCTGAGAGCTTATCCAGATCATCTACAGCCACACATTCATCCACTTTATGAATAGTGGCGTTGAGCGGGCCGAGTTCTACTACTTGCGCACCAGTAGGTGCAATGAAACGACCATCCGAAGTGCCACCGGCTGTGGACAGTTCGGTATCGAACCCCTGTACAGTTTTTACCGCGGCACAGGCAGCGTCGACCAATGCACCGCTGGGAGTCAGAAAGGGCAGACCGGATAAAATCCAGTTTATGGTGTATTTGAGTTTGTGCGAATCAAGTATGGCTTCAACACGTTGCTCTAATTGTTCCTGCGTGGTTTCGGTGGAATAGCGAAAGTTAAATACGATTTTCACTTCGCCGGGAATAACGTTAGTCGCACCAGTGCCGCCATTGATGTTGGATATCTGGAATGAGGTTGCAGGAAAGAATTCGTTACCGTTATCCCATTCCTGCGATGTGAGTTCCACCAGTGCAGGGGCAACACTGTGTATGGGGTTTTCCGCATGTTGCGGATAGGCAACATGGCCCTGGACTCCATGCACGGTAAGGATGCAACCTAGTGATCCGCGGCGACCGTTTTTAATCACATCACCCACAGTACTGGTGCTTGAAGGTTCGCCAACTAAACAGCCATCCATTTTTTCACCGCGTGCTTCGAGGTGTTCCACCACTTTAACGGTGCCGTTGATGGATGGGCCTTCTTCATCGCTGGTGATCAGGAAGCCAATGGAACCTTTGTGGTTGGGGTTCTCGGCAACGAATCTTTCACATGCAGTCAGCATTGCGGCAAGGCTGCCTTTCATATCGGCTGCACCTCGACCATATAACATGCCGTCTTTTATGGTGGGTTCGAAAGGCGGAAATTGCCATTGATCTTCTGGGCCGGTAGGAACCACGTCGGTATGACCGGCAAATGCATAGAGCGGGGCGCTATAACCACGACGCGCCCAGAAATTGTCTACATCTTCAAAACGCAGACGTTTGACCGTAAAGCCAATAGCTTCCAGGCGTTTAATCATGACTTCCTGACAACCAGCATCCTCGGGGGTAACCGAGTTGCGGGAGATCAGGTCTTTTGCTAATTCGAGCGTGTCAGACATATTTTAAAAATTCTCTAATTTTGTCATTCGGTAATTGCTCCTGCATTACTCTAACTACGCCCATCCATGGGCTAGTCCGGCGCAGGCCGGAATCTAGTTATCTTTTTCTGGACACCGGCCTTCGCCGGTGTGACGAGCTTACTATATTGTTCAGCTAAAGAGCGTTTCATATTCGGCTAGCTTGAAACCCACGTATACCTTTTTCCTGTGGGTTAGCACTGGCCGTTTGATCAACGTTGGATTAGCCAACATTAATGTGATTGCCTTACCTTCGTCCACTGTTTCTTTGTCTTTATCCGGCAATTGTTTCCAGCTGGTGCTGCGTTTGTTGAGCAATATTTCCCAACCAACAGACTTCACCCAGGCAGACAGGTTTTTTTTATCCAGACCATCGGCACGAAAATCATGGAAGGTATAGTCGATATCTTCAGACTCCAGCCATTTACGTGCTTTACGTACGGTATCGCAGTTTTTAATGCCGTAGAGTGTGGTCACAGTCTGTTAGATATCACGAAGCAGTTCGTTAATGCCTACCTTGCTTCGGGTTCTTTCATCAACTTTTTTTACGATGACAGCGCAGTACAGAGAGTAGCTACCATCTTTAGAGGGTAGGTTGCCTGAAACTACAACCGAACCAGCAGGAACGCGGCCATAACTAAATTCACCGGTTTCACGATCGTAGATTTTAGTGCTTTGGCCAATGTACACACCCATGGAGATGACAGAACCTTCTTCAACAACAACACCTTCCACCACTTCGGAACGTGCACCGATAAAACAGTTGTCTTCAATAATGGTAGGAGCAGCTTGCAGAGGCTCCAATACGCCACCAATGCCAACGCCACCAGAGAGATGAACATTCTTGCCGATTTGCGCGCAAGAACCGACTGTCGCCCATGTATCTACCATGGTGCCACTATCTACATAGGCGCCAATGTTAACGTAAGATGGCATTAATACAACGCTGGGCGCGATGTAAGAGCCATGACGTACACTGGCAGGTGGCACGACGCGCACACCGGACTCGCGAAAATCACGTGCGTTATAATCCGCATATTTTGACGTTACTTTGTCAAAATAATTGGTGAAGCCACCTTTCATGAATTCGTTGTCGTTGATTCGGAATGACAGCAGGACAGCCTTCTTCAGCCATTCGTTAACAACCCATTCGCCATCTTTTTTCTCGGCAACACGCAGTTCACCACTATCGAGAAGGCGAATGGCTTCTGTGACATATTCTTTGACGTGTGTCTCTACCTTGCGCGGTGTAATCTCTGCGCGGATTTCAAAAGCTTCTTCGATGACTTTTTTCAGGTCGGTCATTTTTTTGCTCCAATCTATATTAAGTTTTAACTAATGTTTTAAGTAAGAGTATTCGTTATAAGGAAGTGACGTAGCTGCGAATTCGTTGTGCTGCGTCGATACATTCTTCTATTGGCGCAACCAGCGCCATGCGAATTCTGTTGCTGCCCGGATTAATTCCGTGGGCTTCTCGTGATAAATAACTCCCAGGCACAACCGTTACGTTTTGTTGTGCAAATAAATCACGAGAAAATTTTTCTTCATCCATGCCATCAATCAGCGGTGTCTCTGGCCACAGGTAAAAAGCCGCCTGTGGGTGTTGTACGTTTAATACCGGTGACAAAATTTCCATTACGGCATTAAATTTTTCCCGATAAAATTTGCGGTTTTCTACCACATGTTTTTCATCACCCCAGGCTTTACTGCTGGCCGCTTGCGTTGGAGGAGACATGGCGCTGCCGTGGTACGTGCGATAGAGCAGAAACTTCGCCAGTATTTCTGCATCACCTGCTACAAAGCCGGAACGTAAGCCGGGCAGGTTGGAGCGTTTGGACAGGCTGTGGAAAACGACGCAGCGTTTAAAATCGGTGCGGCCTATTTTTTCGGCAATTTCTAATAGTCCAACAGGCGGTTTGCTTTCATCAAAATAAATTTCGGAAT
>JAUWVK010000064.1 GCA_030617485.1 Gammaproteobacteria bacterium | reverse complement strand
ATGGGTGATTTGGGTATTTTCCCTCGTCACGCGCCGTTACTAACACGTATCAAGCCTGGCGAAGTCCGCATCCAGACACCTGACTCGGAAGAAGAGCAGGTGATCTACGTTTCAGGTGGCATGCTGGAAATTCAGCCTGCTGCGGTGACCATATTGGCGGACACCGCTACCCGTGCCCATGATATCGACGAAGCCGCAGCCATCGAAGCCAGAGATCGGGCAGAAAAAACCCTTAAAGATCAAAAAGATGATGTGGATTATGCCGCTGCATCGGCTGAGCTAGCTGAAGCCATGGCGCAAATTCAGGCAGTACAACGGTTGAAGAAAAAACTTGGCCGGTAAATAGTTGCTTGCAAGCCTGTGTTGTCATAAACACAGGTGGGGGGAGGACGAAAAAGGCGGTTTACCGCCTTTTTCTTTGCCCGCATATTTAACCAGAAAAATCTGACAATTTCGAACAAATTGCCGTCTAATTACCTGTTTTCCTTTAAGAATTCGAGAATATGCCGATAGTTCGTATAAGTGATACAAAGGTTTGGTTCGGTATACACTGATCAAATGACTGTTTTAAAGACGAATTTAAATTTAATCAAAAGATCATAAGAGTGATGTAAATGGTTATGCCGTTAAGCGTTGTCGTACTTGCTGCAGGTCAGGGTACGAGAATGAAATCAGATATACCCAAGGTGCTGCATGAAATAGGCGGTGTCCCTATGCTGTCGCACGTCATCAGTGCAGCCCAGGCGCTTGCGGCACAAGATATTACGGTGGTTTATGGGCACGGCGGTGGGCAAGTACAGTCCGCATTATCCGAACATAAAATCAGCTGGGTAGAACAAACAGAACAACTGGGTACTGGCCATGCTGTTGATCAGGCCATGCCAAAGGTACCAGATAATCATACAACGTTATTGTTGTATGGTGATGTGCCGCTCATTACGACAGATACCCTTAATAAGTTGGTGTCCGCAGCAGGTGAAAACGCTTTGGCTTTATTAACAGCCGTAGTTGATAACCCAACGGGATATGGCCGCATCGTGCGAGACTGTGACGGCAAGGTGCAATGCATTGTTGAGCAAAAAGATGCTTCTGAAGAACAGCTGATTATTAATGAAGTGAATACTGGCATGTTAGCAGTACGTTCCAATGAACTACGAGCATGGATTAACCGCCTGGAAAATAATAATGCACAAGGTGAATTTTATCTCACCGATATAGTTGGATTTGCTGTGGAAGATGGAATGAATATCAATACTACGCATCCGGAAAGTACGGTGGAAACGGAAGGCGTGAATAATAAATGCCAGTTAGCCGTGCTTGAGCGTGAGTATCAATCCCGCCTGGCCAATGAGTACATGGATAATGGTTTAACACTTCGAGACCCAAACCGATTTGACGTGCGAGGCAGTTTAACATTTGGTAAGGATGTGACTATTGATGTCAATGTTATTATTGAAGGTGATGTCACTTTAGGGGATCAGGTAAATGTTGGAGCTAATGTCATACTGAAAGATATTACCATTGGCAATAAAACAAATATCCACGCTAACTGTGTTCTGGAGAAAAGCACGATTGGTGCAGCGTGTGAAATTGGCCCCTTTGCGCGCATACGACCAGATACACAATTAGCGGATCAGGTTAAGTTGGGCAATTTTGTTGAGATTAAAAAATCCACTGTTGCAGAAGGTAGCAAGGTAAACCATCTAAGTTATATTGGTGATACCACTATGGGATCGCATGTGAATATAGGTGCAGGCACGATTACCTGTAATTATGATGGTGTGAATAAACACCAAACTGTAATCGGTGATAATGTTTTTATTGGTTCAAACACACAGTTAATTGCCCCGGTTACCGTGGGCGATGGTGCAACTATTGGTGCGGGTTCAACAATTACCCGAGGCGCGCCCTCGGATGCATTAACCTTAACTCGCCCAAAACAGGTCACTAAAGAAGGCTGGAAACGGCCAGTAAAGAAAAATAGTTAAATATCGCAAGGAGCGAATGAAATATGTGCGGCATAGTAGGTGCAGTAGCTGATAGAAACGTAGTTCCGATATTATTGGAAGGTCTACGGCGGCTTGAATATCGTGGTTATGATTCCGCAGGAGTAGCTATTCTTGATGGCGATGGAAAGCTTGACCGTGTTCGATCTATTGGGAAAGTGGCATCACTTACAGAGGCCATTAACAATCAACTTAGTGGCCATTTAGGCATTGCTCATACTCGTTGGGCAACCCATGGTGAGCCCAGCCAATCCAATGCACATCCGCATATTTGTCGCTCAACAGTATCGGTTGTGCACAATGGCATTATAGAAAATCACGAACAGTTACGTGAAGAACAGAAAAAAAGAGGTTTTGAATTTACCTCTGAAACCGATACCGAAGTCGTTGTCCATCAGATCTATGGCTATCATGTTGATGAAGGCCAGGATTTGCTAGCTGCCGTGCGCTCCACATTGAAAGATCTTGAAGGAGCTTATGCTCTTGGTGTTATTAGCGCAAAAGAAGAAGGTCATTTGATTGCAGCTCGCCGTGGCAGTCCGCTGGTAATTGGTGTTGGTATTGAGGAATATTTTATTGCTTCTGATGTTGCTGCCCTGTTACCCGTAACACAACGGTTCATGTTTCTTGAAGAAGGTGATATCGCTGATATACGTGCTAACAAGCTTGTGATCTACGATGAACAGGGTGATGTCGTAGAGCGACCTATTCGCGAAAGTGAATTGTCGGCTGATTCAGTTGAGCGCGGAAAATACCGCCATTACATGCTTAAGGAAATTTACGAACAGCCTCGTGCGGTTGCTGATACCCTCGAAGGGCGAATCAGTAATGGTCGCGTGCTCGAGCAAGCTTTTGGCGCCAAAGCATCTGAGATATTTGATGAAGTGCAGGGCGTGCATATTATTGCCTGTGGCACCAGTTATCACGCAGGCTTGATAGGGCGTTACTGGCTCGAATCTATTGTCGGTATTCCCTGTAGCGTGGAAGTGGCCAGCGAATTCCGTTATCGCAAACCGGTGGTACGAAAAAATTCGCTGATTGTGACGTTGTCACAATCGGGTGAAACTGCGGACACATTAGCTGGCTTACAAGAAGCAAAACGTCTTGGTTTTGGTCATTCCCTGTCGATATGTAATGTGCCCGAAAGTTCATTAGTGCGTGAATCGGATCTTGTTTTAATGACACGTGCGGGGCCGGAGATTGGCGTTGCATCTACCAAAGCATTTACCACCCAACTGGTTTGTATGATGTTGCTAGTAATAGCTTTAGGCAGACGGTTTGGGTTAACAGATGAACAGGAAGCGAAACTGGTAGCCGAACTTGAAAAACTTCCTGGTGATATTGATCATGCGCTGAAACTCGATAAAGACATTAAGCTAATATCAGAACAGTTTGCAGACATTCATAACGCATTATTTTTAGGGCGCGGCGCCCAATATCCTGTGGCGATGGAAGGTGCGCTTAAACTCAAAGAAATTTCCTATATTCATGCAGAAGCCTACCCGGCGGGTGAACTTAAACACGGACCACTGGCACTGGTTGATGACATGATGCCTATCATCGCAGTTGCCCCCAATAATGAATTGCTGGAAAAGTTGAAATCTAATCTGCAGGAAGTGCGCGCCAGAGGTGGCAAGTTAATCGTTTTCGCAGATCAACATTCTAATATGAAAGAAACAGATGGTGTTCAGGTATTAAATGTAGCGCCGGTCGATGATTCGGTATCACCGATTATCTATACAATCCCCTTGCAGTTGTTGTCGTATTATGTGGCTGTGTTAAAAGGCACCGATGTCGATCAACCTCGCAACCTGGCAAAATCTGTCACTGTAGAATAAAGCTACTCGTTACAAATTCTAAAAATACGTCTTAGGCTGCCTCTACGGCAAAAGCGCCATTTTTGCTTGCGGTAGTTGCAGCACTGGCCGTTCTTGCCAGTAATTGTGCGCTGTCGTCACCCTTGCTCCACGAAGCAATACCAAAACAGGCTTCCGGTTTGTTGCATTTCTGGTCATCAACCGGAATGTTGAGGTCGGTAAATTTCCCCGCGATTTTATTCGCAAGTGCAACGGCTGCGCTCTGATCCGTTTCCGGCAATACAAAAATAAAATCCCCGGAGTCCATTCGACCGACCAGGTCTGCCCAGCGAAGTTGATCCCGTAATAGCTGGCTAATGGCCAGTATCATTTTATCTGCTCCGACCTGTCCGGTGGCTTTCTGTATGTTATTGAGATTAGTGACTGACATGGTAATAATAGAAAGGGGATTTTCGTAACGGCGGCTACGGGAAACCAGAGGTTCCAGGCCCATGGTAATACCATGTTGATTCAGCAGGCCGCTAATGGGCTCGACGGTGTTGTGCTGTTCCAGTTGTTTTGCCAGCTGGGTGCGCTCGCTCCTGAGATGCTCTTCTTCAGTGACATCAATGTAATAAATAGCCTGCTTGTCGTCGTTCATCGATATTGGATGACGCATGACCCAACGTTCTTTGCCTGATGCATCAGGGCTTAGTTTATGTGGACCATTATTAATCGGAGTAGAGGTGGTGTTATTGCAGTTGAGTAAACCAGCTTCCGTGCGTCCGATACATTCACCGGCTTTTTTCCCAGCCCATTTCTTTACGGTGTCATTACACCAGAGGACTAGACCCGCATCATCTGTGATAACAATTCCCATGGGGGAATTTGCCAGGATGTGTAAGCTGGTATCGGGGCTGGGTGTTTCCATATCAAAAATCTCCGCGGTGTTCTTGGTGTTAGCGATAGGCCAGGAAATTAACCGGCCAGGTTTATCGATAAAGTGCTTTCGAGTTGTCGGTTTTTTGTCGCCAGGGAATTTAACTACCTGATTTTTCAGAAGATGTTTGCCTGCTAGCAAATTTATCTGCTTTTTCATTCTCTTATAAGCGGTTTTGGGGGTAAAAACTTTAGCCGGGAAAGACTGATAACACGCTAAAAGTGAACGCATCCAGGAAGATTAAGGGGTGAAGACTCTCCCAGGGAAATGAGAGCTTTGTATGGGTGAGCGTTAGCGTGGCAGAACGTGTTGTATCCAGGTGGAAATATCATTAATTTCTTCCGCGCACAGGTTGTGTTCCATAGGGTAGCTAAACCAGTCAACAGAATAGCCAAGTTGCTGCAGCAATTTGCAGGATGCTTCGCCATGCTCATAGCGAACCACCTGGTCGTGCGTACCGTGGGCCATGAATATAGGAACGTCCGCATTGGCTTGATGTTTTTCTTTTAGCACGTCATCCCGAAGTGGCAGGTAGGTCGATAGAGCGCCGATACCGGCCAGGCGTTGGGAGTGGCGAAGGCCAGTGTGAAGCGCGACCGCACCGCCCTGTGAAAATCCCATCAAAATAATCCGGTCTGGATTTATGCCACGCTTTATTTCGTTTTGTATTAATTGTTCAACGATCTGCTGTGATTGCATCAGGCCGGTTTTATCTTCCCTGTCGAAATCATTCAGAGAATAAATGTCATACCACGAGCGCATGACATAGCCACCATTACAGCTCACCGGTTGGTGGGGTGCATTGGGAAATATAAACCGAATAGCGAGGTCGTCGGGTAATCCCAGTTCAGGAACAATAGGCACAAAATCGTTACCATCAGCCCCCAGGCCGTGTAGCCAGATAACCGCAGCGGTGGGGTTTGTTGTGGTTTCTATTTCAATGGGTAAATCAGACATGGCGACACTATCGTTATGTTATTTGGTTTGTTGTTCTTTCATATGGGTCTGAAAATAATATGTATCTGTAGATTAACAAAGTTTGACGGTTTCACCTGTTTGCTCACTTAAGGCCTGATTCAGTAGTGCGAATAGCTCCAGATCCTTCTGAAGCCACAGGTCCTTATCGGCATCAAAATCAAAATGAAATCCGCCGCTTCGAGCAGCAACCCAAATTTGCTGGGTTGGACCCTGGCGATTCACAATGACCTGCGTGCCATTTGTACACTCGATGGTCAGGATGCCGCCAGCAAGATCCCAGTCCAGATCAGCATCACAATTTTCGACCGCTTCTTCAATGACCGACAGAATATCGTCTACCTTTTGATTAAATTCACTTTCTTGCACCATTTTTCTCCTGGGAGCCCGGGTAGAGCATTTTTTATGGGTATTTTTATGAGCGATTTTTTCTGGCTAAAGTGGGCAAGTGTGTTTCTTGTCAGTTGCAGTTTATAATCGCCAGTCGAGACTGGAGATTATTCATGAAAAGCTGTTGGGCACAATACCTACTTTGGCTGGTGATTGCCGTGCTGGGCACGGGCAGTGCTTTGTCTGCATGTGGTCAGAAAGGTGCACTGTATCATCCGTCTTCAACTGAAGCCCCTAAAGAGCCATCAGCATCTGAAGAGCCTTCGGTGCACAATATGCCTGCAGCGTCGCCAATGAAAAATGAGCCGTCACCATGAATCACTTTGAATACCGGGGCGGACGTTTGTTTGCCGAGGGTGTTGATGTCATTCGCATAGCCGAGGAAATGGGTACGCCCTGTTATGTCTATTCACGTGCCACGCTGGAGCGGCACTGGAAGGCTTTTGACTCTGTTTTTAGTGGGCACAATCATCTGATTTGTTATGCCGTTAAAGCTAACTCCAGCCTTGCCGTGCTGAATGTTTTGGCTCGACTGGGTTCAGGCTTTGACATTGTATCGGGTGGAGAGCTGGAACGGGTGATAGTCGCGGGTGGTGATGCCTCGAAAGTGGTTTTCTCGGGTGTCGGTAAAACAGCAGATGAAATGCGTCGTGCCCTGGAATTGGGTATTCGTTGCTTTAATGTGGAGTCCATGGCCGAGCTGGATCGTCTAAACGCGGTTGCGAGCGAGTTGGGTCGAAGAGCGCCGGTTTCGCTGCGCATTAATCCAGATGTCGATGCCAATACTCACCCCTATATTTCTACCGGTCTAAAAGAAAATAAGTTCGGTATTGATATTCGCGATGCCGAAGCAGCGTTTAAATATGCCGATGAGCTGATTAGCCTGGATGTGATTGGAGTGGATTGCCATATTGGTTCACAGCTATGTGATGTGGCGCCGTTTGTGGATGCGCTTGATCGTATGCTCGGGCTTATCGGTCGCCTGGCCGCGCAGGGAATATCACTAAAACACATCGATGTGGGTGGTGGTCTGGGTGTTACGTATCGGGATGAAGCCCCCCCCAGTCCGGCGGATTACGCTGCGGCGATTCTGGATAGGCTTAAAGAGAGCAAACTGGAAATTATCATGGAGCCGGGTCGGGCCATCGCAGCTAACGCAGGTATTCTGTTAACTCGGGTGGAATATCTCAAGCCTGGGGCGGATAAAAGCTTTGCCATTGTTGATGCAGCAATGAACGACATGTTGCGTCCGGCACTTTACGGTGCCTGGATGGATATCATAGCGGTGAAACCTCGCGAAGCTGGTGAAAAATGCGTCTACGATATCGTCGGTCCAATATGTGAGACAGGTGACTTCCTGGGCAAGGATCGCGAGTTGATTCTGGAGGCAGGGGATGTGCTGGCCGTAAAATCAGCTGGGGCGTACGGCTTTAACATGAGCTCTAATTACAATACGCGTCCGCGCGCAGCAGAGGTCATGGTTGATGGCAGCCATTATCACGTGAGTCGTGAGCGGGAGATACTGAGCGATTTATGGCGGCAGGAATCCATCCTGCCAGAGTAAATTCAATTCCCAAGTTCACACCACGGCTGACCAGACAGGTCAGTCGTGGGTTTTCTACCCCTTGTTACCGATTGTTAGCTCTTGTGACTAACAGTAACAGCCTATTTTTCAACGGTAATGCGGTGGGAACGAGAAGGGACTTCTTTGCGTTTGGTGACAATCACTTCCAGTGCACCATTTTTGCTCTTCGCCTTGATGCTGTCAGGATCGGCAGTATCCGGCAGGCTGAAGCGGCGCATGAAGCTACCGTAAGATCTCTCGATACGTTTATAGCCTTCCCTTTCCTCTTCGTGTTCGGCGTGTTTTTCACCACTAATGGATAAAACGCCATTTTCCATCTCTACCTCAATATCCTCGGGGTCCACGCCCGGGATATCTGCCCTGATAACGAATCGTTTTTCTTCCTCCTTGATGTCCACGGCCGGAGCCCAGTCGCT
>JAUWVK010000037.1 GCA_030617485.1 Gammaproteobacteria bacterium | reverse complement strand
TGGGGTAAACCTGTGGATCCGAACAAACTTGCGGATGCCCTCAAGGCTAATCCGCAGGCCAGTACCGTCGCCTTTGTGCATGCCGAAACCTCGACAGGCGCTCAGTCAGACGTGGCCGCGCTAACCAAGCTGGCGCATGAGCATGATTGTCTGGTGATTGTGGATGCAGTGACTTCTCTGGGTGGCACGCCCATTAAGGTGGATGAATGGGGTGTGGACGCCATTTATTCCGGTAGTCAGAAATGCCTGTCCTGTACGCCAGGCTTGTCGCCGGTGAGCTTTAGTGAAGCCGCGGTTGAGCGCATTAAATCGCGGAAAACAGCAGTTCAGAGCTGGTTTCTGGATCTGAATCTGGTCATGGGGTATTGGGGTGAGGGCGCCAAGCGCACATATCACCACACAGCACCGGTTAATGCCCTGTATGGTCTGTATGAGGCTTTGGTGATTTTACAGGAAGAAGGGCTGGAAAATGCCTGGGCTCGTCACCAGAAAAATCACCAGATATTACGTGCGGGTGTAGAGGCCATGGGGTTGTCCTTTATCGTACCTGAGGAGGCACGGCTGCCCCAGCTGAATGCTGTGACAATTCCTGACGGAGTAGATGAAGCTGCTGTACGCGGACGTTTACTGAATGAATTTAACCTGGAAATTGGCGCTGGCCTGGGTGCTTTAGCGGGCAAGGTATGGCGTATTGGCCTGATGGGGCATGCCAGCAATACCAAGAACGTGATGTTCTGTCTGGGCGCACTGGATACGGTGTTGACGGATATGGGGGCTCCCATTAAGAGCGGGGTGGCTGTTGCCGCTGCCCAGGATGCAATTGGATGATTCTGAGATAGTTGGTTTAACCTCGGAAAAAGGGAGCTTCGGCTCCCTTTTTTTGTCCCATGAAATAGCCGTAGCCGTAAGCCCTTTTAGCCCATTCCATACAAATTATGAGGCTTCTTTGTTCTCGCCCCTTTCCCCTTTAAACCTCAAGTTTTTGCAATTTTTGCCGAAAAATCAATGAGTAGCTTTATCTTTAGTTAGCGCTGACCCTGAGGAAAAACTCCGGGGCCGGTTTTACGTCCTGAATTTTTAGTGATGCAGCTTTTGGATACATTGAAATGAATTACGGGTACAGAAATATGGATACCGTGGCAGATACCACATTTGGAAATTCAATCTTCAGCAGGTTATGGAAAAATCGATGGGGGATATTTGTCGGTTTACTATTTTTGTGTGCATCAGCGGGTTTGGTAGCAGCAGAAAATGATGCGGCTTCAGACGCAGCACTTCAGGATTTATTGCAGGCCCTGGATCAGGAAACAGAAATTGCCACCAAAACAAAAATGAACATCGACTTTGTGCCCGGTATGGTGTCTGTTCTCTATGGTGATGATTTATTAGCGCGTGGCTTTGCTTCAGCTGCTGAAGCCATGACATTAATACCGGGTGTGGAGTTGTCGTTATCCAGTGATGGGCAAACCCAGGTTTATGTGCGTGGCATTGGTACAGCTTTTGCGTCTGGCAAAATTAAGGTGCTCCTGAATGGGATTCCCTTTAATACAACGTTGAGTGTGGCGACTACAGCTCTCCGTATTCCGATTGAGCAAATAGATCGCATAGAAGTCATTCGTGGCCCTGGATCAGCTATTTACGGCGAGTTTGCATTTAGTGGTGTTATTAATATTGTTACACGACGGGATAACAACCGTGTTTTTGCTCGACATGGCAGCCTTGGAACGACAACAGCCGGTGGAATTCTAGCGACTGATAATGAAAGCCAGGATTTATCCATGAACCTGAGTTTTTCCAGAACATGGATAGATGGTGACAGCGTGAAAACTGGTCGTGATGTGTTGCGCAATTCTCCATTACCTATTTCCAGTTCGTCAAATGCCCCTGGTGTAAGCAATGAAAAGGAACTCGACACCTCGGTGATATTTCAGTCGAAATATCGAGACACAAAATTATCAGTTCAGTTTGTTAAGGTTGATGCGGGCGATTATTTTGGTCTTGCTCACGCGTTGCCTTCTTATGGCCCTAAAATCATGCGTGAGGTAAGTTTTTATACAGTTAGTGTTGAATCAAAGTGGTCAATATCATCTGATCTTGATGTGAGTGCCTATTTTGGTTGGCATGATTACAAATTAGAATCCGGCTTGCACGAGTTATACCCTGCTGGGGTTTTTGGTGTGGAGCCAGTGATTGGCAGCCCTAATTATGAGGAACGAAAATACAGGGTTGGTGCAGATTTTAGTTATAAGGGCGTAGACAAGCACGACATTCTGGCTGGCATTGAAGTCTTGCACACCAAGCAAGGCGATACTTATGCCGTTCGTAATTATAATTCTGCGATACCACCACCATTCCCAGTGTTGCCACTTACAGAATATCGTGGCGCCCAGAACTGGCTGGAAGAAGATTTGACTCGTTTAGTGCTGGGTGCCTTTGTGCAAGATCAGTTTTCAGTTAACGAGCATCTCACTATGACAGCAGGTTTGCGTTTTGATTCATATGATGATGTGGGTCAGGCCTTTAGTCCGAGAATTGCAGCAGTTTACCGACTCAAGGAACATCAAACGATTAAGGCGCAATATGCGCAAGCTTTTCGCCCGCCGACATTCATAGAAACAGCGACAAAAAATAACCCTGTTGTTGCTGGCAATCCCGATATTGAATCAGAACATATGACTACGTATGAAATTGCATATGTTTTTAATGACGAAGTGAACAGATTGCGGGCAACACTTTTTTTTGCAGATATGCACGACTTGATAGTGGTGGATTCAGCTGTAGGTGCATATGTGAATCAGGGGGAGGCTCATACCCAGGGGGTGGAGCTTGAGTACGTCAGAAACTTCAGCAGAAAAATAAAACTGGATACAAGTGTTAGTTATATGAGCCCCTGGAATAAAACCGATGATGAGGCGGTTGCTGATGTGGCAATGATAATAGGCAATATTGGGATAATGTATCACCCCGAAAAGAATTTCAGTATTGCAACTCAGTATCGGTATGTCGGAAAAAGGGTGCGTGAGTCAATCGATGCGCGCGATGATCTGGAGGGGTATCAAGTTATAGATGTAACGGCATCCTCAAGCAACGTTTTCATTAGCGGGCTTACATTACGCGCAGGGGTAAAGAATTTATTTGATGAAAAAATAAAGTATCCGTCACCGGTGGTATTTTTTAATGGGTTATTGCCAGCTTATGAGGATGATTATCCTCGACCAGGTCGAGAGTACTGGTTGCAAGCAGACATAAGATTTTAAATGATGCCTTTAGGTTAATATATTAGAGCAGCTTGATGCATTTGGAATCTTTCAAAAATAAATTAGCGAAGCCACTTTTTGCGAAAATAGTGCCAGGAAAATACCTGTGCGTGAAAATCGCTATCATTTTAATCTTGTTCGTAGCTGTTGTAGAGGCAGCTAATAATCTGGATTATGCAAACGAAGAAGAAAAGCGTCGGGTTGATATTTCCCTGTCAATATTTCCACGCATTGTTGCAGTAGATAATAATTTTCGCTCTAAGTTAGGCTCTGAAAATAAAGTCCAGCTAGTTTTCCTTTATCGTGAAAGTAAAGCGAGAGCCCAATCGTTGGTAAAAAAATTAAAATCTGAAAATAAAAATATTGGTGGTATGAAGGTAAATGCCAGGTTTATGAATGTGAATGGATTGCTGGCTGCGAGTAATGAATCTTACATAACAGCAATTTTCCTTTCGGAACGCTTAAGTGACAGCGATATAAAAGTGGTTATGGAATATGCGGAAAAACGTAATCGCATTATATTTTCTCCTTTTACGGGTGATGTTGAGCGCGGAATAACTGTAGGGATATCAGTAACCAATAGAGTGAAGCCCTATTTTAATTTATCAGCGCTTAAACGTTCCGGAGTAGTGATTAATGCTTTGCTGATGAAGATGTCAAAACGATATGAATAATATTTTTACCAGCCTTGTGACACGGATAACGGTAGCAATGTTCGCTGTGGTTTTGCTAAGCATGTCTGCCATTATTTATTATTGGGGGTTTGTTGTAGCGCCAACATTGAAACAAAATGAACAGTCAGAAGTGGAGCTGTTAATAAGTCCTTATACGCAAATAATAGAATTGGCAGTAGATAAGAATGACAGACAGGTTCTTGACGACGTATTAAACAGATTGTCTTTGTTGGAGGATCCTTCTAGCCATGAGCCAATCGTAGTAAGAATCGCGGTCAACCTTATTGACGGGACCGTTATTGAAAGGCGAAACAATTCACCCTATGTGGTGGAACCATTTCGTGCGGAAACTCCATTATTTTCACCAAGCACAATGAGTTTATTAGGCAGTGTAACGCTAGAATATAGTGATGCTTACTATCAACGCTTAATGATAGATGTGAGATCAGAAATTGCATGGGCGCTACTTGTCACCGCGGGACTTCTCCTGTTTTTACAGTTTTGGGTGCGAAGATTACTGCGGCCATTAAGTGTGTTGTCGACCACTTTGAGCGCTGCTGATCTGGATAAGAATGTGCAGGTTCCAGAAATAGATAAAAAAATGACATCTGAAATCGAACAGGTTTGGCGCGCGGTGCAACAATTGTTTGTTCGTCTGAAGCAACGGGATGAAGATGTGGCAGAAGAGCACAGGACTGCGCAATTAGCGCTTGAAGAAAAACTGGAAGCCGAGGCAGCTAATTATGAAAAAAGCCAGTTTCTAGCCAATATGAGTCATGAGCTACGAACGCCGCTTAATGCAATTATTGGTTACAGTGAAATGTTGTACGAAGAGGCTGAAGAGAAGAAAGATTTCGCGCAGACAAAGGACCTTTCTAGAATTCGAACCGCTGGTCGTCACTTATTATCGTTAATAAATGATGTGCTGGATTTATCCAGGATCGAGCTTGGTAAAACAGAATTATACCTGGAAGATGCAGATCTATCTGAATTGATAGGCGAAGTGGTTGATACTATACAGCCATTGATTGTGACAAATAATAATAATCTTGTAGTGAATTGTGATGCCGGTCTTGGCAGCATACATGTCGATACCTCAAAATTTCGGCAAACATTAATTAATATTGTTGGTAATGCAGCAAAGTTTACCCGCGATGGAATTATTACATTAACAGTGAATCGTGAAACGGCACCTGGCTCAGGTGTTGAGACAGGTTGGATTGTGGTTCGCGTGAAGGATACCGGTATCGGTATTAGCAAAGAACAACAGAAAAAACTATTTACGGCATTTACCCAGGCGGATGAATCGACCACACGTGTGTTTGGGGGGACTGGTCTGGGGTTGGCTATAAGTCGAAATATATGTCGTCTTATGGGTGGGGATATCACAGTTAATAGTCAGATTGAAAAAGGCTCGGAATTTTGCGTGCGAATCCCATCCCGCGTGACTAATGCTGAAAAAAATATAAATAATGAGGCAGCTAAGGGAAGACCTCAAGGTGATGAGAAAAAACGCACCAAAAATAACCCCGTAGAAATAAACGAACGTCGAAATAGGGCTTCAAAAATTCTGGTTATAGACGATGACGTTTCGGTCGTTGACTTATTGAAGCGAACGTTAGGGCAAGATGGATTTCAGGTGGAAGGTATAACACATGGTGATGATGGGCTGAATAAGGCGCGTAAAATAATGCCTGATTTGATTTTACTGGATATCCTGATTCCTGATGTAAGTGGTTGGTCCATACTTGCACAGTTGAAAAAAGATCCTGCTGTCGCGCATATCCCCGTAATTATGCATAGCGCGCTTGATGATCGCAATACAGCTTTTGCTTTGGGGGCATCAGACTATCTTTTTAAACCAGCTAGCCACGCAGCGTTATCGGAAATCGTCTTGAAAAATTTACGCGGGAAAAATATTGTAAATATTCTTGTTATTGAAGATGACGAAGGTGAACGTCATTTGATGCGCATGGCTTTTGAGAGAGAAGGTTGGGATGTTGCTGAAGAAAACGATGTCGAACTGGGGCTGGTAAGAGTTGAGAAGAACAATCCATCTGCAATTATTTTGGGGTTGAATATACGAAAGATGGATGGCGTGAGATTTTTGACACAGCTTGGCAATAAAGAAGGATGTCGGAATATACCGGTATTGGCATTAATAAGTAACAGTTTGCCAGATGATGAAAAAAAAGAATTGCTGAAAAAGGTGGGTTTATTGGTAGAGAAAGGGCCTCGCAGTATCGATAATATATTGGCGCGATTGAAAGTTTTGATTAATGGTGAGTCAATAAAAACAGCAGTTTAGATATTAAATTACAGAATTGATTGTGACAGATAATTTTTGAATTAAATCAAGATGGTTAGATTATGAATGCGGTAAAAAAGGGTGAATCAATGGATGTTTTAAATAAAAAATTCTCGGTGTTGATTGTTGATGATAGCGAGATGAATCGCGATTTATTGTCTCGTCGACTGAGTAAAATGGATCTCGATCTAACGGAAGTGTGTAATGGCGAGGAGGCGCTACAGGCGCTAAAGGAGCATTCATTTGATCTTGTATTGCTAGATATTATGATGCCAGTGATGGATGGCTATGAAACTCTGGAGTATATGCAGAACAATCAGGATACCCAACGTATCCCTGTAATCATGATTACGGCACTAGATGATATAGATAGTGCAGTAAAATGTATTGATATGGGTGCAGTGGATTATCTTACAAAACCATTCAATCCGGTTTTGTTAAAGTCACGTGTTACAGCATGTCTGGAACGAAAGCGCCTAAGTGACCAGGAAGAAAATCGACTACTTCAAACAGAGTTGAGTAATGAGTATTTGTCTGAACAGGTACGTGAAAAAGTTCGCGAGATATCCAAATCACAGCTTGCAGCAATCTTTGCCATGTCTAAACTGGCGGAATCCAGAGACCCTGAAACAGGTGAGCATCTGGAACGTATGCGGGAATACTGCAAAATTTTATCTGAGCAGTTAAGCCGTATGCCAAAATTCAGATCCATTATTGACCGAGAGTTTGTAGATAATATTTATGCCGCAAGCCCGTTACATGATATTGGTAAAGTGGGTGTGGATGACAGAGTTTTACTAAAACCTGGCAAGTTGAATGCTGAAGAATGGACGCAAATGAAGCTGCACCCAGTTATTGGCGCCGAAACATTACGGGAAGTGGATCGCCAGCATCCTGGTAACTCATTTATTAAAACGGGTATCGCAATTGCGGAAAGTCATCATGAAAAATGGGATGGTAGTGGTTATCCTCATGGGAAAGCAGGTGAAGATATTCCGTTAGTCGCGCGCGTGTTAGCTCTGGGTGATGTATATGATGCATTAACATCAAAACGATGCTACAAGGAAGCGTTTAGCCATGAAAAAAGTGTAAGCATTATTCTCGAGGGTGATGGTAATCATTTTGATCCGGACGTTGTTTTGGCATTTCGGGAAACGGAAATGGAATTTATGAGTATTCGTAATAATTTTGAAGATTCAGAATAATCGCGATAGAACGTTTGCATGCTATCAATTTGTTATTTAGAAATTTTCATATGAGAAAATGTTGTAGAAACGGGGTGTGTTGTCAGACAGGGTGGTTTGACAGTATAAAAACATAAATAAACAGGAGTCATGATTATGTCCAAGGTGTTACTGGTAGAAGATAATGAAATGAATCGGGATATGTTGTCACGAAGACTGGAGCGTAAGGGTTATGAGGTGGTTTTCGCAGAAGATGGCAGTATCGCGGTTGATATGGCAGGTTCAGAAAATCCTGACCTGATATTAATGGACATGAGTTTGCCGGTACTGGATGGTTGGGAAGCAACGCGCCAGATCAAGGCTGATGCTGCGACCAGCGGTATACCGGTTATTGCATTAACCGCTCATGCTATGGCGGGTGATAGAGAAAAGGCCATGGAGGTTGGGTGTGAGGATTACGACACAAAACCGGTGGATTTTCCTCGTTTACTAGGCAAGATTGAGGCACTGATTAACAAATAAAGCCCAAGATATGGGCGCCCTCTGAAAAATCCTCCTATAAAACAACACGATAATTGTTGTTTACAGCGAAAACCGTAGATTGCTACTATGGGCTGTAGCCTACGATAAGGCGCAACAACTTAATGGTGTATCGATTATTGGCAATTTCAGTTAACATTCTTACTGTAACTGATGATTGATACTAGAAAAAGGTGGATTTATGCAGTCTGATGAATTTGGTGTTCCTGAGCGTCGAGCTCGGTCTCATCACGAAATAAATGATCTGGTAGAAAGTCGCACAGATGCGCTTTCACTTTATTCAGAGCTGGCGTCTCAACAGCCGTTCAAACCCGAGCATGATACTCAACGACTGTTGCAAAGCTTTTGTGAATCGCTTATTGATTACACTGCTAGTGCGCATTTTCAATTGTATCGTCATATCGATGAAGACCGCGAGCGCCGTATATCTGTTAAAAAAATGGCGGATCAAATTTATCCCTCTATCTCAAAAATTACCCAGAACATTCTCGATTTCAATGATAAATATGATTGTGAAGATCATTGTGGTGACTTTAATGATCTGGCGGATGATTTGTCCCAGATCGGTGAAAAGCTTGCGGATCGTATTGAGCTTGAAGATCGATTGATTAAGGTTTTGACTTCACAGCGGCGCGATAACTAGGTCACTTTTTCCAGGCCGCCAATCCCCTGTACTTTCTTATCTGCGGTTGTCTTTTTAAAATGCTGCCTGGATTGCTGACCCCTTCTTGCTGAGGGGTGGGTGATTCGATAGCTTTTAGAAGGCGTGCGCGAAAGTTAATCGGAATCCATTAAAGGCGCCCCTGTTTAGACTTAGGCGTATTCGGTCAGCTGGAGCAGTGAGTATTTCAGCCGCCAGTTTTCCCTGAACATTATTGGCCAGTTTCATTCTGATGGTTTCGTTAATGTCTCCACTCACTTGCCGGTCGGCATCCAGGCCCATAAGCCCGCCTCCAACAAGAATAGCCAAATGTGTGCCAAGCTTTAATCGTAACGTGGCTTCGGTTAACCATTCGTGCCAGGTTAGTGAGGCAGTACGTAAAGCGTTATCTCCTTTTGCTTGCTGGTAGATATATGAAGCATGCAAGCCAAGCTGAAGTTTATTGCCGAAGGTTCCGTTTACGGCAAATCCAAGATGATTCCCGTTCAGTGATAATCCAGATGTAGCAGCGTCGTTGTTCAGGCTAAGGAAATTCGCGCCAATGATTAAACCAATATTCAGGTTGGCGGAAACTCTATTGAAAATATTTGCGCTGATGCGATTTTGTCTGGCGGGGTAAGTAGTATTATTTGATATAAGATCAAGGTCTATTCTAGAAAATGACAGGGAAAAGTCTACGGGGCTCTGGTTATGGGAGTGGTGGCTGAAGTTGCTGTTGGGCCCAGAATAACGAGAGTCAGCAAATGCACTATGATGATAACAGAGTATCGATAGAGTGCTGATGGCTAACGCAATTAAATGCTGTGGCCGAAGCCATCGCCTGTGTTTTGTTTCAGCCATTAGTCTGTAGTTGTTGTCATAACGAGGTTTACTGTTAGTTGAACATACTATGCCGCTCAAGGTCATAATAGGCGAATAAATGATTTCTGCTTTAAGTTGTCGTTAATTTTGTGAGGATTATTAAATAATGAAAAGATTCGTAATGGGCTGGCTGCTGATTTTTCCATTACTATTTGCCGTTGGTACAGCATCGGTATTTGGCGGCGAGTTATTAACGCTTATCTATTCGGGAAATCTTGACGGGGAGCTGGAGCCTTGCGGTTGCAGCGCCGAAGGAAATTTGGGTGGCATTAAACGCCGCGCAACAATGTTGTCACAACTGCGCCGCGAAAATCCTGACATGGTGGTTGTTTCTGCTGGTGGTTTATTGAGTAGCGATGATCCGGGCGATCGTTTGAAAGGCGAATATATTCTCAAAGGTTTTGCCAGCCTTCAGTATGACGCAGTAGGTGTGCAGTGGCGCGACCTGGTCTACGGTACAGAGTTTCTATTGGAGCAACCCTTGCCCTGGGCGGTAAGTAATTGGCACAGCAAGGCAGTACCTGGACAGCGAACTATTAAACGTGACGGTCAGCGAATCGTATTTTTTAACTGGCTTGATCCGAAAAACTCTCCCATGCGACAAATGCAGGGCAAGCACAGGCTAGTAGATGATTCTCCTGCTGGATTACAGGCTGCCTTGCAGAAAGCAAAACATAATGACGAATTAACAGTGTTGGTCACCACCCTGAAAGCAAAACAGGCGGCTAAAATAATTGGTCTTACCAATGTCGATATTCTTATTGAGAAAGCAGCATATGAAGAATATGGGCTGCCTCGGTTAGAAGGAAAAACGCTGGTGGTTCAGCCAGGTTCAAGAGGGATGCGTTTAGGTCGTCTGGATCTTGAATTGCAAAAAGGGGCTGATCAACAGGTAAAGATCAAAAAATGGAGCCACAAAATTATTCCCATGCCCGAATCGATCACAGATGCGCCGGAATTGGCCGCCTGGTATGAGGAGTACAATACAAAGGTTAAAGAAAACTACCTTAAACGCGTCGAATTACGTAAAACAGAAAAATCTGGCAAGAGCCCTTATGTGGGAGCAGAGGTGTGTTCTACTTGCCACGTTGCGCAACACAAACTGTGGTCAGATAGCCAACATGCGATAGCGTATGAAGATCTGGAAGATGTGGGCAAGGCTTTTGACCCTGCCTGTATTGGCTGTCACACCGTAGGTTTTGATAAACCGGGTGGTTTTTTTGATATCAATGTCACTGGTCACCTGTTGGGTGTGCAGTGCGAGTCCTGTCATGGAGCCGGTCGTGTGCACGTGGAAGCGGCGGGTAAAAAGTTATCAGTAAACTCCAAATGGAGTCGGCAAAAAATCTGTGGCCAGTGCCATATCCAGAAACACAGCCCTGGTTTTAAACTCGATGCCTATTGGCCAAAAATTGCCCATTAGCACGAGGCTAAGTATCACTGGCATTCATATTGTCGTTATCTGCTAGTTGCTCAAAGGCTAAGTTGTCTGCGCACATCCCATAGAAAAAGCACCGGCATAGAGCTTACCCGCCCTTCAAAGTTGCGGTTCCTGTTTAAGTCCCGTAGTGATTAAAAGTTCTGGTTTCAGTGGGCTTTGTGTATTATTACGCAGCATATTTCGGGAGTTTTAATACATTTGGGAGCAGTGGTTATGGAAACAGTGGAATCCGTTAGAGCAGGCAGTGATGTCTTATTTATCCTGCTGGGGGCAATCATGGTATTGGCCATGCATTCAGGGTTTGCCTTCCTGGAAGTAGGCACGGTACGGAAAAAAAATCAGGTCAATGCCCTGGTTAAGATCATTGTTGATTTTGCTGTCTCCACCATTGCTTATTTTTTTATCGGTTACGCTGTTGCCTATGGCCTGGGATTTATGGATGGCGCTCAGGCATTAACAGAAAAAAATGGCTACGAGCTGGTTAAGTTCTTTTTCCTGTTAACTTTTGCGGCTGCTATTCCAGCCATTGTCTCCGGCGGTATAGCTGAGCGGGCAAAATTCTACCCGCAAGCAGTGGCCACATTTCTTATTGTCGCGTTGCTGTATCCCTTTTTTGAAGGCATCACCTGGAATGGTAATTTCGGGATCCAGGGCTGGTTAGAAGCTCAATTTGGAGCCCCGTTTCATGACTTTGCCGGTTCGGTCGTCGTCCATGCCATGGGCGGCTGGATTGCTCTGGCAGCGGTAATATTGCTGGGTGCCCGCCATGGTCGTTATGGCAAGGACGGCAGCATCTCGGCGCATCCGCCCTCCAGTATTCCCTTTCTTGCTCTGGGTGCATGGGTACTGACTGTGGGCTGGTTTGGATTCAACGTGATGTCAGCGCAGACTATTGAAGCGGTGAGTGGTCTGGTGGCAGTGAATTCCCTGATGGCCATGGTTGGCGGTATTCTGGCAGCGTTGGTTGTGGGTAAAAATGACCCTGGCTTTGTGCATAATGGCCCATTGGCAGGACTGGTAGCAGTTTGTGCGGGTTCCGACGTTATGCATCCCCTGGGTGCTTTGGTAACAGGTACCGTGGCCGGGGCTCTATTTGTGATTACCTTCACGCTTACCCAGAATAAATGGAAAATTGATGATGTGCTCGGTGTGTGGCCTTTGCATGGTTTATGCGGAGCATGGGGTGGTATCGCGGCCGGTATCTTCGGTCTGGAAGCGCTCGGTGGGATGGGAGGAGTTTCCTTTATGTCACAATTACTGGGCACGCTTGCGGGTATTTCCGTTGCTCTCGGTGGCGGCTTCATTATTTACGGTATAATCAAACAAACCTTGGGGATACGCCTGTCTCAGGAAGAAGAGTACGAGGGTGCTGATCTGAGCATTCACCGTATTGCCTCGGAATCGTCTTACGAGAAATAG
>JAUWVK010000109.1 GCA_030617485.1 Gammaproteobacteria bacterium | reverse complement strand
ACATGCATGCCGATAAAGCCGGTCAATCCGGAAAGTATGGCGCCGAAGGCGAAGCCCAGGGCGGTTGTGGCACTCAGTGCCACCAGAATGACAGCAAACAGGATAATTCCGACAACGCCAATGGAAAGATACTGACGTTTGAGATAAGCGGAGGCGCCTTCCTGAATAGCGCCAGCGATTTCCTGCATCCTCTCGTTGCCTGGAGAAAGCTTTAAAATTTTCTGGATTAAAATAATGCCGTAGATAATGGCGAACACAGCGGACAGCAGTGCAAACAGCAGGTACGTCGACATACGTTTCTCCTTATTATTAGAACAGGTATGGTGGTCTGTTGATCACTGATCCTACTCTGTCATACAGGTTGTTGGTATTGCGATTATTTATTGGCGTATGTTTTAACTTGATGGCTCCCTGCAATGCGGTTTAAAGAGAGCGCCAGATCATTTTCATCCAGTCACGTTTGCCAAGACGTGGACGTGAAAACAAATCATTTTGTTGTTTTTCCAGTAACTCCAGCACACGTAAGCCACCGTTAATCATTATTCGTAACTGGAAACCAAATCGACCGCGCACAGCACGCCCCAATGGTTTACCAAATAGCATTTTTTCGCGGGCGTATAAAATTTGTTGCCGAATTAAATTCAACATGGCGTCATTGCTCAACTTTTCTTTCAGCTGGTCTTCGCTAACCTGAAAACGGAGCATATCTTGCTGAGGAAGATAAATACGATTGTTTTCCGAGAGATCCTGTTCAATATCCTGCAGGAAGTTTATTAATTGCAGGGCGCTGCAAATGGCATCCGAACGTTCCAGGTTCTCCGTTGAGTCTTCTTTGGTTAAATGCAGCAGCAGGCGTCCTACCGGATTGGCTGAATAACGGCAGTAGTCCCACACATCGTTAATATCTTTGTATCTTGTTTTCGTTACATCAAGACGGAAAGCCGTAATCAAATCATGGAATAGCTGCAGGGGCAGGGCGTGTTGTTTTATGACGTCTGCCAGGGCGATGAACACAGGGTCATCTAAATTTTGACCGGAAGCGATTTTATCCAGTTTATCGTCGTAGTCTTTTAATTTTACGAGGCGAGTTTCTGCATCCATATCGCCTTCGTCCGCAAAATCATCGGCATTGCGAGCAAAGGCGTAAATAACACTAATAGGACGGCGTAAGTGTTTTGGCAGTATAAAGGATGCCACAGGAAAATTTTCATAATGACTGCGCACTATCTGCTGGCAGTGGGCATAGGCCTGTTCGACTTGTTGTGAATCTCGGGCTACCATACTATATGACCGTGCCAACTCTCTTGGTTGCAGCCTTAGTTACAATATGGGCTTTATAACAAACAGGTAAAGATATGCTTCGAATTAAAAAATATATCATTGGCGGTATTATAGGTTTGCTTGTTGGCCTCTGGATGGGCGTAAATATTGGCGCTGAGCGCCCGCTTTGGTCAAATCCTTTTGCGAAAAAAGATATTGGTCAGAAAGCTAAAGAAGTAGCATCTGATGCATGGAAAGATGCCAAGAAAGCGGCGCGCGAAAAATTAGCGGATTAGGTTTTTTGTTAGCGTTAGTCATTTCGGTTCTTCACTATGTTTTTTCATTATGGTTCTTTACTACGAACTTCTACGTCACGTGATGTATGTTCTATTTGCTCCAAACTCTCAACAGATTTTTTAGCGCTAATACCCATCTCGGAAAATTTACGCACGCTGGGAATAACACGGGTATCAAACGAAGAAGCCGCTTTATTAAAATGTTGAACGGAGCTGTTAAGGCTTTTACCCATTTTACCCAGGTGGTCAGCAAAAGTGCCGAGCCTGCCGTAGAGTTCTTCACCCACTTCGCGAATCTTTTCTGCATTCTCTGCCAGAGATTCCTGTCGCCAGCCGTAAGCCACGGCACGCAATAACGCAACAAAACTGGTTGGCGTCGCAAGGATTACTTTTTTCTGCATAGCATCTTCCAGCAGGTCATGGTCATTATCCAGCGCCGCACTTAAAAACTGATCGCCTGGTATAAACAACACTACAAAATCTGGCGAATTCTTAAATTGATTCCAGTAGGCTTTGCCAGCTAGTTCCTGCACGCGCTTGCGAACATTTTTGGTATGACGCGCAAGATGTGTTTTTCGTTCCGTATCATCGGTTGCTTCCACGGCGGACAAATAGGCATCCAGCGGTGTTTTAACATCCACAACAATTTCACGTCCGCCCGGCATGCGCACAATCATATCGGGTCGCATTGCACCATCTTCGGTATTGGTATGTTCCTGTTCGTAGAAGTCACAGTGTTCAACCATGCCGGCCAGTTCAGCGAGACGTTTAAGTGTCATTTCACCCCATTGGCCACGCACCTCGGGACGACTAAGAGCCTTAACCAGATTGCTGGTTTCGCTTTGTAACGCTTGTTGAGTCTGGGTCATGGTTTCCAGGTGTTTGGTGAGCGAGCCATAGGCTTCTTTGCGTTCATGCTCCATTGTGCGAATTTGTTTTTCTGTTTTCTCCAACGCTTCCTTGATGGGCTTAACCAGATTTTCAATAGCCTGTTCTTTCTGAGAGAGGTCACCCTGAGCTTTAATCTGAAACTGTTTGAGGTTTTCCTGCGCCAGTTTCAGAAACTCTTCACTATTATGTTTGAGTGCCTGGCTGGATAAATTCCCGAAAGTTTCACTTAACTGAGCGCGAGCCTGTTCCAGAGTGTCCAGTTTCTCGGACTGAGCTTTTCGTTCCATCTCAAGTGTAGTGCTAAGTTCGGTATTTTTTTCGGAAAGGGTGGTAATGCGGCGATGCAGGCGGAAATAGGTCGCCAGTCCGCCAGCCAATGCAGCCAGTATAGCGACAAGGATAACAGTAAAAATAAGAGTGCTTTGAGCCATGGTATTCCTATTTAACCATATTTAAGGTTTTTGTGGTCTGGATGTCAGTGTGTTGGTTTGGGGTTATTCAGTCTAAATCAAAAGAGAGTAAGCCAGGCCAATAGCTGCGCATGCGCCGATAACCGAAACAATACCCACCCTGTATCTGAACAGTGCAATAAACGCGGCGGTTCCAATCAAGGCGGGGAACCATTCAAACGTTCCTTCAAATCCTTGAGGCCAAAGCACATGGTAGGCAAAAAATGCCGCCAGATTAAGAATGACGCCTACCACAGCTGCAGTAATGCCGGTTAGCGGTGCGGTGAACTTAACATCGCCCCTCGTTGCTTCAACTGCTGGTCCGCCAAGCAGGATAAAAAGGAAAGAGGGCAGAAAGGTGAAGAGGGTTGCAATGCTCGCACCCGCTACGCCCGCCAAAAGAAGTGCATCGGGTCCAAAAATTTCTTTGGTCCAGCCGCCAACAAAACCAACGAAGGCGACTACCATAATCAGTGGACCAGGGGTTGTTTCACCCAGCGCAAGACCATCGATCATTTGTGTTCCAGTTAACCAGGCATATTGATCAACACCGCCTTGATAAACATAAGGCAAAACCGCATAGGCACCACCAAAGGTAACAAGCGCTGCTTTAGTAAAGAACCAGCCCATTTGCGTGAGCGTGCCTTCCCAGCCATAGGTCATCATGAGCATGGCCATAACCGCAGCACCAATAAAAACCCCAGCCAGAGTGAATACAATGAAGCGGCTCCATTTGAATAGCGCGTGATCTGGAATGGGTGTGTCGTCATCGATGAGTGCGGGGCCATAGATTTCTTTTGATGCACCATGTCCTGCGCCCGCTTTGAAATGCTCAGCTGCAAAATGTGAACCAACATAACCGATGATGCCAGCCATCAGCACGATGTATGGGAAAGGTATATCGAAAGCAAAAATAGCAATGAATGCCAGTACTGCCATGGCGCGAAGCACATTGTTTTTCAGCGCCCGGGAGCCAATTCGATAGGCCGCGAACACAACTATGGCAGTGACTGCCGGTTTAATACCATATAACACGCCCGCTACTGCCGTTACATCACCATAAACCAGGTAAACCCATGTCAGTCCAATAAGAATAAACAGTGATGGAATAACAAATAGAATACCGGCGGCAATGCCTCCCCATACCCCGTGCATCAACCAACCGATGTAGGTTGCCAATTGTTGTGCCTCTGGGCCGGGCAATACCATGGTGTAATTAAGCGCATGCAAAAAACGATGTTCGGAAATCCACCTTCGTTTTTCCACCAGCTCCTGGTGCATCATGCTTATTTGACCAGCTGGTCCACCAAAGCTAATAAAGCCAAGTTTGAGCCAATAGACAAAAGCTTCCCAGAAGGGCGCTGGGTCGGGTTGTTTCATTACATCTTTCGGAATTGTTGACACTTAATGTTTACTCATCATTTATATTTCGAGTAACACTATCCGGGTAAAGCGGCATTTACAATTATCGTGACATAAGACCCAGACTCTCTAAATTGCTATCAAACACTGTGTCGGCAATATCGCTGTAATTGAATAGTGTTGAGTGGGGTCAGAACACAGATTCTACTAATATACTAAATAAACTAGTAATCTTCTTCGATTCTATGTCGACCTAACGGTTTTGGTCGTGTCTGACGGTTGGTCATCTCTTCAATTTTATCTTTAAAATCATCCTGTCCTAGAACGAGTTGTTGATTAAGTGCATCAGCATGAATGATAACCAGGTTTATCTGAGCGGCATCAATTAAATCGTGTTGATAGCGACAATAATTTTCTTCTGTGTAGAAGCAAGGTTCGCGGTTATTACCACGTTGAATGATGTGTTGAGGAATACCCGGAACAGTAAATCTCGGTTGTCGCGCCATAGACCACCCCCATGTGGATTTAGATTTGAATATAATTTATATATGAGCTAGTTAATCGCATATTAGCAAAATCTGTGTTCTGCCCCCAATTCTTGCCTCGTTGAATTTATCGCCACTTACAAACAAAAATAATGGTCGCGCATTTAAATTACACAAAACCAGTCAGTTTGTTCGACGCCATGGTGAGTGGGTTTATCGCGATGGAATAACACCAAAATAAATACCCTAGCGATTGATGAGTGTATCTTTAAACAGAAAAGGACAGACACCTTTGGTGCCTGTCCTCTTTACTGCAATACACTCGCTTGATCCGACCCTACTCTAATACAATCATCACAAGCCTATTAACCGCGTATTAATCTCAGGGAGCTGATATCGAGATCTCAACGCCATAAATGCCCGCTGTATCCTGGCTTAATTGTTCAACTCGAAGATAATATGTTCCTACCGTAGTAAATGGGTAAAAGATGGTTTCACAATTGGCTTCTGGATTGTCAGGGCCAATTCCATTGTCATTATCCTGAGCATCTACTAGTGCAGTCACGCCATCTGTATCATAAAGCCATACCTGCTGATCTATGTTGCATTCTACGCTTGGATTAATGGTGTATTCAACTCCCGTAGTATCAACCACGAAGGAAAAATAATCAGTGTCCACACCACCGTTTCCGATAGACGCTGAAAACGTCGCGGCGTCAATGGTAATGGCTTCGGCAGTGCCAAATGAATCATTCGGTTCAGCTTCATCACTAATGAAGCGTGTTATCTCAACGCCATATATGCCCTCTGAACTCTGGCCTAATTCTTCAACTCGAAG
>JAUWVK010000175.1 GCA_030617485.1 Gammaproteobacteria bacterium | reverse complement strand
CCGGTCTTCAGTCCAAGACGTGAAAGACGAACACCATTCTGTGCCCAGTCAGGCACCTTGAATACGTTCACGATTAGAATGCCGAAGAGAATGCCCATAACAATGTAGTTCAGGCCGAGCAGTTTGTGGATGTACTTACCTGTTTCGCCAACCTTGCCAAAGCCCATACTAATGACGGCAACTTCTGGGGCGATAAACCAGCGCGTCAGCATGGCAATTAACAGGATGAACATACCGCCTGCAATTGATGATGAGTAGTAATCCCAGGCCCCTTCGGAATGAGAACCAAACAATTGCCATGCACCAATTAATGCTGCAACTGCGCCGAACCACAACGATAGATTAACGATCTCGCTGCCATATTTATATTTTTTACCCGCTGCAAGATGTTCCATCAAACCATCTAACATGCCGTTACTCCCCATCCACCACATTGCAAGCATAATAATGCCTATAATGAGTAGTGCCGGCGATTTCTTTGTATACACCATAGTGCCGTCTCCTTCGTGCCTTATTAATTATTATCTGTTTACTACTATTATTTTCGTGTGCTTTTCTAGCTATGCACAAATCCCTGTGCCAGTACTTTTCATACCCAGCGCTATTGAACCTGTCTATGAAAAGAATATCAATATATAAATCATGAAATACCATTAAGGAATTCACTTATAGTTAAGTATTAAGTAATATTAAATTATTAGCATATACAAAATAACGGGCACGAAAAATTCATACACAAACGATGGCGTATGCGCTATGTCATTCTTTACGTGGAAGAAATCAAGGATTACTTCTTTAGGAAACTATTACCGCTTATTACACAAGCCAGCAACAATGCTTTTGACTGCTTACATTTCAATCTAAATACGGAAAAATTTATTTTGAAAATTGTTACAACACTTTTCTTTTTATTCTGATTCTTATCCTGACAGACACACCAAATTATAAATTTAACTTGTACTTGCCATCGATGCCCGTCAGGCGATACACCATAACTCCGTGCGCAAAACCTTTTGGACGTAACTCACGTTTTCCATCAACCCATACCTTTAAGCCACCACCCATAAAGGTTGCCTCGGATATTAGTATTTCACCACCTTCTGCATTAGCTTCAATCGAAGCGGTGAGATTCACCTCCTGTCCAATGACACTAAAGCTCGCATGTTTATCCGAGCCCACGTTACCGACCATGGCTTCGCCTGTATTAACGCCAATGCCGATCTGGATCTCTGGTAAACGATTTTCCTTGTTTCGTTTATTCACCTCTGGAATTGCTAGCTGCATCGCCAGGGCACAGGCTAACGCACGCTCAGTGTCATTTTCACGCGCCATGGGCACACCAAAAGTCACCAGCATTTCATCACCCATGATTTTATCTATATTGCCCCGGTACTCCTCCACCACATTAATCATCACATCGTAAAAATTATTCAGCATAGTCACGATTTTTTCTGGCGACAGGCGTTCCGAAATATCGGAAAAACTACGTATATCAGCAAACAACATAGACACTTCCTGCAGTTCGCTGCCTATCTTGCTGGCCTTCGGTGAAGACACCAGATTACGCACCACTCCCTCGCCCATATAACGACCAAACAGGTTCATCAACAATTTATTACGTCGTTTAGCATCTTCTGTAAGGGCAGCAATTTTTCTGTGTGCCCGGCCAATTTCAAGCTGGGTTTTCACCCGCGCCTGGAGCACCTTGGTATCAATAGGTTTGGTAACATAATCATTAGCGCCGAGATCCAGCAGTTCAACGACCTTTTCATTATCGTCCAGGGCAGAAACCATAATGACGGGGAGCACTGACATGGAATACATGTGCCGAATGGCTTTCAGGACTTCCAACCCATCGATATCTGGCATCATAATATCCAGTAACACCAGATCAAACTGGGTTTTTTCTATTTTATCCAGCGCGTCCCGACCACCTTCAGCCAGAGTTACCCTGTGCCCCTTTCGGGTCACGATGCGTTCGATAACACCCCGATTTAAAGCATTATCATCAACCGCCAGAATGTGGCATTGCTTAGCCATAACGTTATCTCTAACCTGAAATGTTTAGTTTGGTAAAAATGAGTTCAGCACATACAACTATCGGCTACGGTAGGACTTTTTTAAGCCTCATGCCAGAAGAAAACCCACAAATGGCAATATTCCATCATTTAATGCAAATCAGGCCCGAGCGGTAATCTTCCAGCAACTGTGGATTTTGGCCTTGCGCTCAAAATCCCGGGGAATTGTCTGAGTCGTAACATCCTCAACAGCCAATCCCTTCAACCCATCCATGTCCATTTTAAACCGGCGGAAATTATTGGAAAAAATAAGAATGCCGCCCGGCTCCAGCAAGGCCGCCGTTTTTTGCAGCAACTCCACATGGTCACGCTGGATATCAAAATTGCCATCCATACGCTTGGAATTTGAAAAGGTCGGTGGGTCGAGAAATATAAGGCCAAATTTCAAACCTCTTAGCAGAGCCTTGTCGATCCACATCAGGCAATCGGCCTGCTCAAACTGGTGTTCATCCCCCCGCTGGCCATTCAACGCCATATTACGTTTGGCGATATCCAGATAGGTGCGCGACATGTCCACGGTGGTGGTCGCCTCCGCCCTCCCGAGCGCGGCATGCACCGTCGCCACCCCGGTATAAGCGAATAGATTCAGAAAGCTACGCCCTCTGGCCAACTTGCCAATCAGTTGGCGGGTGAGGCGATGATCGAGAAACAGACCAGTATCCAGGTAATCTTCAAAATTGACCCATAACCGACATGGGCCTTCGTGTACCTCATGGAAATTGCCCGTGTTTTGCTGTTTTTCATACTGGCTGCTACCCCTCTGACGCTTACGCACCTTGAA
>JAUWVK010000096.1 GCA_030617485.1 Gammaproteobacteria bacterium | reverse complement strand
ATCCGTGAGAATGCATCGTAATCTTCAATTGAATTATTTCGGTGCGATTCTTTAAGAACTTTATTTGCATTTTTACTGGAGGGTTTGATCGCATTAGTTGCTTTGAATGGTTTATTGTTCCGGATGGCTGGCGTATTAATAGGTTTATCTACGTAAAATAAATCAAAGCCATTTTTACCGGTAGCGGTGTAATATATTCCCCGTCTGTCCCCGGAGTTGTTATGGTTCGTTGGGGCTGGTGAAAAAGCACCACCGATTACATTGCTAAGCGTGGTGATGTTTCCGTTAGCGAGATTAAATCTTTGGAGATTAAATACACCGTTATAATCCGCGCTAAAAATAATTTCCTGACCGTTGGCTGTAAACTGTGGTGTTGTCTCGATATTTTTGCTGTGGGTGAGTTGTTTCCATTGATTAAGGTTCATGTCGAATATTTCAAGATTCCACTGTGTTTCAGGTCTCCACACAGAAACAACGAGCTTATTGTGATGGGGGGACCAATCGGGTGGTCCAAGAACGGTTTTATTGTTGCCCTGCCACAGTTTCCTTAAGAAGCTCCCATTATCATCCAGTAAATGTAAGGCGTTTTCACCAAGTTCGTTATGCACTGCAATGATGTTCTTTCCGTCGGGGCTCCAGCTTGCATAGAGATAGCGACCGCCATGAGTGATTTGTGTTTTATGCCCATTGCTTGCGTTTATTCTGTATACGTCTGAAAATATATTAGTATTGTTAAATGCATCCAGCTCTGTGATAACAATGCCGGCCTGTGGGTGAATGTCGAAGTAACGGCCGCGTGTTTCAGTAATTTCGTAGGGTTTATTTTTTCCTTTTCTGATTACCATTAGGCGTGATTCGCTTTGCATATCCCGTTGAATAAAATACACGTCACCGTTGGGTGTGGTTTTGGGTGAGGTATTAAAATATCCGGAGTGGGTTAATTGCTTGCCAACAGTAACGCCTGCTTTTCTAATTTTTTGTATTTCGGGTGAAAATTCATTTTTCAGATAATCTCTAAATTCTTCCCACAGTTCATTCATTGTTTTGCCGAGAACTTTCTGGCTGTTACTGTTTATAGCCAGCGGTATTATGTTGTCGCTATAGTTTTCTATAAGTTCCTGAATTTTTTCTTCACCGTAGCGCGAAACAATGAAGTTATGGAAATAAACGCCATATAGATAACGACTTGTGTTCATAGGCCAGCTCACCAACGGTTGGTTTACCTGGCTTAGCGGCTTAATACCATTCTTTACTTCCAGGCGCATCAGCATTCTGTAATAAGAGTTTTGGCCTCGGCCAACGCCATGTTCGTCATCTGTTTCCTTATGGGTAGCCAGACCTTCAATAAGCCAGGGAGGTTGTATCAGGTTGGGAAATAGAAAGATAAATCGCCCAAACACACTTCTTAGTGCTAGAGGTATTCCGCTGGCTTTATCGAAATGCAGGATGTGGGTGTATTCATGCGTGATGAGGAGTTCCAGCCAATCATCGTAATCTCCCAGGCTGCTGAAACTGTCCGGGGCATTAACAATTAATTGCATCCGGTTTCGGGGCATAGGGTATGCCAGGCCATTGGAGAAATCGAAACGGTCTGTGAGTACTACCTGGGTGCGGGATTTTGGCGTCCAGTTAAATGTCTTGCTAAGCCTGTCATGGACGCGTTCGGAAATATCGGCGACTTCATGGGCGAGTTTTTTTTCGCCATCATGAAAATGGATTTCGAAATGATCTGTATAGAGGGTATGCCAGTTTAAGGCAGGGTCTTGTGTCAGGGCGCTATAAACGCTAACGGGAAATATGCTGGTGGTTGAGAACAACAAACAGGCAAAGGCAAACTGTCGCTTCGTCATATAGCATTATCCAAAAAAACTTGTCCCGCAGTGTAGCAGGCAAAGACATCGGGCTGGATATTATTTACACATATTTATGGCTTTGCTTCGGTATTTTTGTGGCTAACGAATTTTCGCTCAAAAAACGAGGTATCACAGGCTGGCGAATACCTTCTCAGCGGCATCGAGGGTGGCGTTAATTTCAGTTTCGCCGTGTGCGCTTGATACAAATCCTGTCTCATAAGCAGAAGGTGCCAAATACACACCTTGTTCTAGCATGCCGTGGAAAAATAATTTGAAACGGTCGATGTTGCACTGGGTGACATGATAAAAGTCATTCACACTTTCGGCATCGCTAAAAAAGAAACCAAACATGCCGCCCACCTGGTTGGTAGTCAGAGGGATACCCGCAGCGCTGGCTCTTTCTTTCAATCCGGAGCAAAGTTTTACTGCGGTTTTGCTGAGGTTGTCATGGAAGCCGGGGGCAGAAATCAGTTCCAGGTTTTTAAGGCCAGCGGCCATGGAAACAGGGTTACCCGATAGTGTGCCGGCTTGATAGACCGGACCTAGCGGGGCGGTGTGTTCCATAATTTCTTTTTTTCCACCGAAGGCACCCACGGGCAGACCACCACCAATGACCTTTCCCAGGGTGGTGAGATCCGGTGTCACACCATAATGTTGTTGAGCGCCGCCGAGGGAGACCCGGAAACCCGTCATCACTTCATCGAAAATCAGCACCGTGCCGTATTCATCACAAATCTCGCGTAAGCCTTCGAGGAAGCCAGGCACTGGCGGAATGCAGTTCATATTGCCGGCGACGGGTTCCACGATGATGCAGGCTACCTGCTGGCCTACGTGTGAAAAGGCCTCTTTGACAGAATCAATATGGTTGTAGTCGAGGGTGATGGTGTGTTCGGCCAGTGCAGCGGGTACGCCGGGTGAAGTGGGTACACCCAGGGTCAGGGCACCAGAACCGGCTTTTACCAGCAATGAATCCGAGTGACCGTGGTAGCAGCCTTCGAATTTGACGATTTTGTCGCGTCCAGTAAACCCTCGTGCCAGGCGAATGGCACTCATGGTGGCCTCGGTGCCGGAACTCACCATACGCACCATTTCTACGGAAGGTACGAGTTCGCAGACTTTGTCTGCCATGGTGGTCTCGATTCGTGTAGGAGCACCAAAACCCAGACCATGAGTAATGGCCTCTTTTACGGCAGCTAATACCTCAGGGTGGGAGTGTCCCACAATCATTGGGCCCCAGGATCCTACGTAGTCTACGTATCGATTGTCATCCTCATCGACAACATACGCTCCATCGCCCTGTTTGAAGAATATCGGGTCACCACCCACGCCGCGAAAGGCGCGTACCGGTGAATTTACACCGCCGGGGATGTGTTGTTGGGCATCCTGGAAAAGATCGTGGGAACGTGTCATGGCTACAAACCTTTGCTTTTATTGTGATTAAAGAGAACAGGGAATATTTAAAAAAACATTGATTCAAATGAAGACAGAATCAAGGGGGCATATTTTGCGATGTTTTGGGCTTTCCCGCAACGGAGAAAGTGGTCTATTTTAGATTTTTGGGTGAACAGTGACGAGTAACGTCCACAAAAAATTAGTCTGGTTTGGGGAAAATAATCCGTTGCTTGAAGGGGAATGAGTAGTCTCGGTAAAAAGATTCGATGGAACCCTTGAAAACGGTTTTCATGAAAGCATTATCAATTTTAAGCCAGCGATCCATAAGTTCAGGCTTAATACCTGTTTCCTGTAAAGATTCATTTAACAAAGTATGCCGTCGTTCAAAAAGTTCTCTGGAGATGTACATATTTTCATGCACTTGTTTAAGTGGTTTTCCCAGATATTTGGGGCCGCCCATTTTGTCGCCCATGAAGCTGGTTTGCTTGTCTTCGATAATTTGTTGGTCAAAACCAGCAAAAAATTGTTTTAGCCAGTCATCCGCATACACTTTATCGTAAAAAATCTTGTGTACCTTTTGTATGATAGGCAATCCACCGATGGCATCGTAAAGGCTTTGTTTGGGCTGGATCATTAGATAAGTATGGTTCGTTTTAGGAAAATAATCAGGAATTAGTTAGGAAAACAGGGAGCGATACTGTTTGGCAGTCGCCTCGATATTGGTTTGACCAAAAATGCTATCCACGACTGCCAACATATCTGCACCTGCCTGAATTAACTCCTTACCATTTTCAATAGTAATCCCACCAATAGCCACAACAGGTACGTCCAGCTCCTGTTTAGCTTGTTTTAACAGACTGATTTCTGCTGTCACCGCATCGGGTTTGGTGCGTGAGGGAAAAAATCGTCCAAAGGCAATGTAGTTGGCCCCTTTTTTTGTTGCCTGCTCAGCCAGATCAAAACGGTTGTAACAGGAAATGCCGATAATGGCATTTTCACCCAATTGCTTTCGGGCGTCCGTCAAACACGTATCTTCCTTGCCAAGATGAACACCATCGGCCCCTGTCGTCAGAGCTAGTTCAATGTCGTCGTTAACAATAAAAACAGCATCAAACTCTTTTGTGAGTTTGCGTATTGCATGGCAGGTTTCCAGGCGTAGTGCTTGATTACCTGATTTATCGCGGTATTGGATTACGCGTGCACCGCCGCGCAGCGCTTGCTCAATATCGGGGATGATTTTTTGAGGATTATTTACTGAGGCATCAGTAATAGCGTAAAGGCCAGTTAATTTATTACGATAGGTTTTCACAGTGTATGTCTTGCTGCATTGACGGAGAGTTAATGCAGCCGATTATTTTCCGGTAGCTCTTCGTCGTCATCACCCTTCGCCCAAAAAAGTCGGTTGGGGATGTGTTGGCCCATGCCGATGCGATAACCATTGCTGAGAGCTTCCCAGGCATATTCCTGCGCTTCATGAATAGCAGTTTTTGGATCCATGCCTTGCGCCAGTAGCGCCGCTATCGCAGTGGCCAGAGTGCAGCCGGAACCGTGGTAACTGGCGGGCAATCGATTCCAGGTATAACTTTCCAGTAAACGATGGTCGCCATAGAGGCGGTTGATCACGTGAGGTGTGCTTTCGTGGGTACCGGTTATAAGAATGTATTCACTGCCCAAATCCAGAAGTTCCTGTGCGCAGGCATCCAGATTGTCTGCCTCCGGTGCGAAGGCTCGAGCTTCTTCGCTATTGGGAGTTAGTACGGTCGCGAGCGGAAAAAGCAGGTTAACCATTGCGTCTACAAGTTCATCATCGGCAAGATTACCGCCACCACCAGCTGTAATGAGTGGATCGAGTACTACGGGCGCGTCAGGGTAATCTATCAAAATGGTATGAACAGCTTCGACATTTTCCACGCTGCCCAGCATGCCAATTTTGAAGGCGGCGATGGGGATATCCTCAAGTACGGCCCGCGCCTGTTCAATAACCAGTGAGGCACTCATGGCCTGAAAGCGGAATAATTGCTGCGTGTCCTGAACGGTGACGGCGGTAATCACCGGGGTGGCATGACAGCCCATGCTGGCAAGTGTTTCGATGTCCGCCTGTAAGCCAGCGCCACCGCTGGGATCACTACCAGCGAAAGTCATTACCACGGGGATTGTCGAGATTTCGGTCATAGTGATGCTCCGAGGTTCCATGCGCAAATATGATACTTCATGAGTGTACCATTTGTTTGCATATTTTTATCTTGCGTCTGAATGAGTAGCTTTGCCTTCTGTTTCTGCAAGGCTTTGTCTGGTCGTCTACACTGTTAATAGCTTATTTTAATTAAGAAATTAGAAGGACTGGATTAATGGGTAGTGTTTGTCTACAGAGCAATCGTATGGCTGCTGCGGCCAGAGAGTACTGCAAACTAATCGATTGCTTTGGTGATTTTGGCCATGAAAACACATGGGTGGTGCGTATGGCAAAAATGTTACCGCGATTACACATCGCGGTAATTGCGCTGGTACCATCTGAAGGGATTTGTAACCCATATCGACTTCCAGATGATGATCAACGTTGCGAGTTATATATGCGGTTGCATCGTGTATTGCAGTCAGACCGCACCCTCAAACTAGCTTATGGAAAATCTCATTTGCACAGACAGTCCTGCGATCGTTTGGCAGATGATTTTACGGACATGTATTTTGATTTGAAATTTGGACTGGATTTGCTTGAGTCTGATCCAGCGCAGGCGATCAATGTGTGGCAGTGCAGTTTTTATATGCACTGGGGGAAGCATTTGCTGGATGCAGAGAGTCGGTTAAATGCCGTAGTGGCCGGCGAGAAACCA
>JAUWVK010000089.1 GCA_030617485.1 Gammaproteobacteria bacterium | reverse complement strand
GTGCTTGCATCCCTCGGCTTTATAAAACGTTGGAGGATCCATCGAATCAAGACCAAAACGCTCACAATCTACCGCATTGGCCGTATAAGGTTTTTTACACTCCTTACACAGTAATCGCACCAAACGCTGCGCCAACACCCCCAACAAAGTTGACGATAGTAAAAATGGCTCAACACCCATATCACGCAAACGCGTTACGGCGCCAACAGCACTATTCGTATGCAAAGTAGAAAGCACCAGGTGACCAGTCAATGAAGATTGCACAGCTATTTCCGCTGTTTCCAGATCTCGTATTTCACCCACCATCACAACATCAGGATCCTGACGTAATATTGCACGCAAACCGCGCGCAAAACTCATGTCAACCTTGGAATTTACATTAGTCTGGCTGATACCATCAAGATCATATTCCACAGGATCTTCAATCGTCATAATATTACGCTTATCATCATTAAGCTGCGACAGCACAGCGTAAAGTGTGGTGGTCTTACCTGAACCAGTTGGCCCCGTTACCAGAATAATGCCATGTGGTTTTTGAATGACTGCACTCATGCCAACATGGTCATTTTCGGCCATCCCCAAATTTTCCAAATTTAGTCGTCCCGCCTGTTTGTCCAACAAACGAAGTACGACTCGCTCCCCCTGACCTGTAGGGATAGTAGAAACACGGACATCCACCGCCCTGCCTGCAACCCGCAAAGAAATACGACCATCTTGTGGCAATCGTTTTTCGGCAATGTCCAGCTTGGCCATAACCTTAATCCTGGACACCAACAAAGGCGCAAGCACACGTCTCGGCGTTAATACTTCACGCAACATACCATCGACACGAAAACGTACCACCAGTTTTTTTTCATATGGCTCAATATGAATATCAGAGGCATCTTCTTTGATGGCCTGAGTCAACAAGGCATTAATCAAACGTATAATAGGTGCATCGTCTTCGCTTTCCAGGAGATCTTCCGGTTCAGGCATATCCTGCGCTATCGAAAATAGATCGGCTTCTTCATCGAGGTCATCCATCATCTGCATGGCCTCACCGGAATATTGTTCGTAGGCCTTTTGAAGACGCGCATCAAAGTCATCAAGCGACAACGCTTCAAAGCATACTGGCTTACCCAGAGCACGCCGAACTTCTGCCAGTGTAGTAGCAGTTACACCCGGACGCATTAAGACAGTGATTTTTCCTTCCTGCTCCCCACCAACCAATACACCATTACGTTTTGCAAAAGCAAAAGGTAATATGCCCGACAAAACCGTATCAGAGCCTGGTGCATTATTTTCCAGAATTGAATTACTGTCAGACATGCCGACTACTAAACCCGTATAAAAGCTGGATTAAAAATCATCTTCTGCGCTTTCCGCAGAGACTGGCGTGGGAGCAGAAGCCGTAGAAGAAAAAATTTCAGGGGTGGGTAATATAGAGGACGGTCCATTTTTTTGATGTTTAGAAGACATTGCAATTTCATCAAATGGCGCAGGCAACTCCAGAAACTCGGCGGGTAACGGCAAAACTGGTTGCGACTCATCGGACAACAGGCTTACCCCCTCCTCATCAAGAAGCAACTGCTTGGAGCGAATAAAATTATACTTGCTGCGCGTGAGATTCAGATTATCATTTTTGGTGCGCAAAATAGTGGGTCGCAAAAAAACCATCAAATTGGTTTTAACTTTTTTCACTGATTTATATTTGAATAACATCCCAAGCAATGGGATATCTCCAAGCAATGGAACTTTTTGTTCCGTTTCCACCAAATCATCTTTAATCAAGCCACCTAGCACCAACAACTTACCATCATCCACCAGCACCGTGGTTTTGATAGAACGCTCGCTGGTAACAATATCTCCTGCCCCGGCAGCACCAGCACTTACACCATCAACGGTTTGTTCAATATCCAGACGTATGGCATCACCTTCATTGATTTGCGGTTTTACTTTAAGGCGGATACCGACCTGTTTGCGTTCAAAGGTGGTAAAAGGATTGACTGCCGTGGTTGAAGAGCCTGTGCTGGAAAATGAACCAGTAGGAATAGACAGTTCCTGCCCAACAAAAATTTCCGCTTCCTGATTATCCAGAGTCACCAGATTCGGAGTTGATAATACGTTGGTCGACCCATCTCCTTCCAATGCACTAACAAGGCCGGCAAAATTGAAGGTGTCGCTAGTAAATTGGCCAAAGCCTAATGTAGCGCCCGCCCCAAGGGATGCAAGCGCGGCGCCAACACCCCCGCCACCCGCCGCAGTACCTGCTGCCAGACTGGATATACTGGTACCTGAGCCACCAAAATTAATCGCACCAACCGGATTATCCGAAACACTACCATCAAATAACCACTGCACTCCCAATTCTGCAGCACGGTCCGACGAGACCTCGGCAATAATTGCCTCTACCATCACCTGTGCCCGACGTATGTCCAGCTGGCTAATGACTGACTTTAACGAACGGAAAACACTCGGTGAAGCAGTTATAACCAACGCATTAGTACTTTCATCGGCCTGAATATTAAAAGCCAGGTTGCTGGCAGCTGCCGGCGCCTTACCTTTCGCGCCCACCTTCTTTTTAGCATCACCCACACCGGTAAGCACGGGCACCAAATCCTTTGCTTTTGCATAACGCAAATAAATGACATGGGTGTCTCCCGTCACTTCGGACGGTGTATCCAGGTGAGAAATAATGGCTCTTAATCGCAGGCGTTTGGAGCGATCACCGCCAATCAAAATACTATTAGTGCGCTCATCAGCAACCAATAATGGTTTGCTTGATTGTCCGCCTTTTTTGGATGCCTGTTGCTGCAAACTGGTGAGCACCCGCACCAAATCTGATGCCGCCGCATGTTCAAGCCTTACAATTTCAATTTCGCCGCTGCTGGGCTGATCAATACGCTTAATAATGTTGATTAATCGTGCAATATTTGCGGCCCGATCAGAAATAATAAGTACATTGCTTTGTGGATAAGCCGCCAGGTGCCCTTGAGGTGGAACTAACGGACGAAGAATGGGCACAAGCTGGGCAGCAGTCACGTGTTCAATTTCAATAACACGGGTGACAGCCTCATCCCCTCGGCCAGGACGTCGCTTTGATGCATTAGGTAAACTGCTGTGCTTGGCATCAGCATCGGGGACAATTTTTATAGCTTCACCGCTAGGTATTGCAGTGAACCCGTGAACTTCAAGTATTGATAAAAATACTTTATAAATTTCACCCTTACCCATAGGGCGATTTGAAATTAAAGTGACTTTACCCTTAACACGAGGGTCAATAATGAAGTTCTTCCCAGTCGCCTGAGCAACGGTGCTAATCACTGCCTGTATATCAGCCCCCTTGAAATTCAGGGTAGTGGTTTCTGCCGAAAACACTGGAGAACTAATCGCAGACAATAAGCATACCGACAACCCTAGCAACCAAATAGAAGGCAAAATACGCCAGCGCCCCTTACCCCGAGTGCCTTGCTTATATACAAAATTGATTTTGTTAATTTTCATATAATTTATTATCTACACTGTCCTACATCTCATTTTATATCGTCAATCAATCTGAAAAGAAAAAGATTGCAGTTGACCTCTCCGCTCCACGTCCAGTGACACTGATGAAGCCGTAGATAAATCACGCATAATCTCTAACGCCTTGATAGGGTTATCCAGTGAAACACCGTTCACTGCTGTCACCACATCGCCATTCTTGAGCCCAAATTTTCTTAACAGCTTTCTGTCTTTACCGGGTCTGATCTTATATCCCTTCAATTTTCCGGTAGCTTTATCAACCACTGGTGACGCAGAGACCAGGTTCATCAGGCTCTGCGGGTTATTAATCATTGCTTCGCGATACTGACGCAGCAATGCAGACGTGTCAGCATTTCTGACAGAGCGAACAGATGATGATTTAAGCCCGCGGCTACTACCCCGATTAATTTTTATCGGATTTGAGCCATCACTAGCAATCGCCTCTATAGGTAACCTCAAAGCCTCCAGGCGTCCACGGTATTCGAGAATCACCCTGTCAGCATAAATTTCTTTAAGCACTGCATTGCCAGGCAGTTTTGCTTCCAGAGCATAGGCATCCTCCTTCCCTTTACCATCAGCAATAATAGCCATAGCGAATGCGGGATCATCGGATGCCAATACCCCTCGCAGTTTTAAATTTAGCCTCGTATCCGGCGCATCTGTGGCCTTAGCTACCACCTTAGGGGCATCTTTTTGAACCTTACCAAAAAGATGCCATTGGCTTATCTGCCGAACCTGGTTTTGCCCTGTTGTCCCAACCCGTGCCGTAGGTTGAGCAGACGATACCAATAATGTTTCATTTTCCACCTGAGGCAGCAGTTCCCAGGTCAACACCGCCAGCGATTGAGCTAACATCAATGTCAGCAGCAAAGTCACCAGTATTGGTAAGCGCTTATCCAGACCCAAAGCTGCCAAACGTGGCAATACATCATTAACCCAGCTCGGCATAACGCCCTTAACCTCCGAATACATCACATCTTCCTAATACATTTCCACACGCTAATCCGCACGGCTACACACCAACCCTGCCCCTACTATTGCCGCTAGCGATAAAAAGCAATGAATTATACGCCGTATTAGCAGTATTGGCGGCAACATAGTGCCATTTATTTAGAAACTACTTCCTGTTTTTTAGCTTTATCCTTGAATTTAATGTAGTTTTCAAGCAAATAGGAGCAAAAACAGCAATAATTTACTCCGATCGCAAAAAACAGGTCGATTTCACTGAATTTTCGGGACCTGGATAAACCAAATCAGACACTACAATGCCCTATGCTTTCGCAGATTTTTATTCATTTATTACTGTTTATCGCGATTTTTTTCTGGGTTCCGATAAGTAGCGCCTCTGAACGTTTCGTACCATTGGATCCGCAAGGCAAGCCCATTACCCGCACTACAGATGTTAATGTGGATAGTTCTACCGAATGGCCCTGCGTACTGGATCGCCAAACCGGACTAATATGGGAAGTTAAAAGCCGAAAGCCCGGCCTGCATCACCGCCTCAACACGTACAGCTGGTTTAATCCAAACCCCGAGCAAAACGGCGGCCTGGCCGGACAGCCTGGTGGAGCCGAATGTCGCACTCAGCCTTGCGACACCAATGCTTTTATTAACATCAGCAATAAAACAGGCTGGTGCAATGCTCATGACTGGCGACTGCCCACCCGCGAAGAATTACGCAGCCTGGTGAATTACGCAACAATCTACCCGGGACCAACTCTGGATACAGAAGCCTTCCCCGGTGCCGTAGCCCAGTTTTTCTGGTCCGCTGATTCTGGATCAATAAACCCTAATGAAGCATGGGGTATTGGCTTTGCTTTTGGTTTTGATTACATCTATTACAAAAGCGATCAGGTTCATGTACGGTTGGTCAGAGAAAAAATACACGCAAATTAATTTGTACGAATCAATGTCTGGAACAAAGGCTATCAATTGAAACTGTTCTTCTTCACGACCATTCTTCTCGGTTGCTTCATATCCAGCCCATTGTTGGCACAAGTGTGCAACCCAAAAATCAAGGCTACCTCGCCCAACGAACGTTTCCAGACTAACGGTGGTGATAGTGTGACTGACAAAAAAACAGGGTTAGAGTGGTCGCGTTGCAGCCTTGGTCAAACATGGGAATCAGGTTCATGTGAAGGTGAAGCACAACCATTGCTGTGGAGCATTGCTTCACTGGTTGCGACAACAACGGAAAGCCCGGCAAATAAAAACAAATGGCGCCTCCCCGAACTCAAGGAATTAAGCGAACTGGTTGAACTGCAATGTGCTCAGCCAGCAATTAATTTATCTGTTTTCCCAAAAACACCCGCGACAGCATTCTGGACCGCAACCCGATTTGCCAATAAAGACGGTAGCTTCTGGCAAGTTCAATTTATTCTTGGTGAAACTGTTCCTGAAAGAGGCGACTACTCTGCTTTAGTGCGACTGGTCCGCAGCCCAAAATAATCTAAACCACTCTAATCTAAATAAAAATTAATGCTCTCGCGTTGCATGGAACTCAACTTCAGGCCAGCGCTCTACTATTAAATCGAGGTTAATTCTTGTTGGCGCAATATAGGTGAGATTGCCGTCACCATCGAGCGCCAGATTATCATTGGCCTTTCTTTTGAATTCATCCATTTTTTTATCGTCATTGCACTCTACCCAACGTGCCGTTGCCACATTGACGTTCTCGAACGTGCACTCCACGTTATATTCATGTTTCAAGCGGTATGCCACCACATCAAACTGCAACACTCCGACCGCACCAACGATGAGATCATTATTATTCATAGGACGAAATAATTGCGAAGCACCTTCTTCACACAACTCCTGCAACCCTTTTTGTAATGCCTTCATACGCAACGGGTCACGCAAACGAGCACGCCGAAACAACTCCGGAGCAAAATGAGGAATACCAATAAACTTGAGTTCTTCGCCTTGCGTAAAAGTATCACCAATTTGAATGGTGCCGTGATTATGCAGTCCTATAATATCACCTGAGTAAGCATCTTCCACATGCTCCCGATCGGAAGCCATGAAAGTAATAGCCGTCGGAATTTTTACATCACGACCAATGCGCACATGACGCACTTTCATACCCTTGGTATATTTT
>JAUWVK010000074.1 GCA_030617485.1 Gammaproteobacteria bacterium | reverse complement strand
ACCTTTAACACTTGAGGACCTGCTGGCCGAACACCTGGAACCCCTGATCGAACTACAACCGGAAATCGTCATTCTGGGCACTGGCCAAAAGCTACAATTCCCGGAAAGCAAAGTGCTGGCGCAACTTCATAACCAACAACTAGGTGTCGAAATTATGGACACGGCAGCAGCATGCCGGACTTATAATATTCTGATGATGGAAGGACGATTTGTAGTGGCGGGATTAATAAACCCTGGCTGAGGAAATTATGGCTTAAAATTGTTCGCGGCCATTCGATACACCCCCGTTAACCTTGCAAATAATATTCAATACCCTATCATTTTGCTCAATCATGAATAAATCAAAATGTTAAAATCCGTCGGGTAATGCTTAAGATACTACTAATGCTTAGCATTGCATTTTCTGCAAGTCAGGCATATGGACATGAAGTACAGGATGAGCCAGGTCAGCTCATACGTGTTGGTGCCTTTAATAATCCACCTCTTGCCTTCAAAAATAGTAATGGTCAGTGGCAGGGAATCTCCGTTGATATTCTTAAGGCCATTGCTGAAAAACAGGGCTGGCAACTTGAGTTTGTGCCTGGCTCCTTCAGTGATCACCTGAAAAATTTTGAAAGCCATCAAATTGACCTGATTATTATGATGGCTTATTCCGCTAAGCGAGCTGAAAAATATACCTTCACTGACAATCCATTAATCAGCAACTGGGGGCTCATTTATTCTCAGGCTGATTCAAGAATTGGCTCACTACTGAATTTGCGCAGCAAACGGGTTGCAGTTATGCGAAACAATATACATGACAAGGCATTTCGTAAGCTGACAAAAGATTTCGGTGTAAAAGTTAAAATCCTTGAGCTTGATAATTTTAGTGACGTCATGGAAAGCGTTGCTAAAGGTGAAACTGATGCAGGAGTCGCAAACCGACTCTTCGGGGCACTTAATGCGAATAAGTACGGCCTCGTGGAAACTGGCATTATATTTAACCCTATAAATATTCATTACTCCGTACTGAAATCAAATAACAGCGCAATCATTAGTGTGATCGACCAACACCTGCGTGAATTCAAGGCGGACAAAGATTCAGTATATTTCAGTTCTATTCGTCGCTGGATGAGTAACTCTGAATCAAGTGAATTCCCACGTTGGATTATTTGGCTAACAATAGGATTATTTGGCGCAGTGGTGCTAATGATTAGCTTGACAGTTTTAATGCGCCGACAGGTGGAAGCCCGTACCAAAGAGCTACAATCAGAAATCGATGAAAGACGTATAACCCAGCAAAGACTTGACACTTTAGCGTACTACGATTCGCTGACTAAGCTACCAAACAGGGTGTCATTCACAGAGAACTTAAAGCTTTCCATCGCCAGCGCTCAGCGCGAAAAGAAAAAAATCGCAGTATTGTTTATTGATATTGACCGTTTTAAAACGGTCAATGATAGTCTCGGCCATGAAACAGGTGATCAACTTATCATCCATGTTGCAGAAAGACTCAAGGATTGTTTGCGCGGTGAGGATAGCATTCATCGATTTGGCGGCGATGAATTTGTAGCTATTCTCCATAATATCCAGGAATTATTAGATATTAGTCTCGTGACGGATCGCATGCTGAAAAGCCTTAATGCCCCAGTAAAAATCAACGGGTCAGACATTTATTCCTCAGTCTGCATAGGCATCGCTTTGTATCCGGATGATGATCACGACGGTAACAGCCTTTTAAAATATGCTGACGCTGCTATGTACCATGCCAAAGAACAAGGCGGCAACAATTGTCAGCTTTACAATGAAGAGTTAACTCGGCGTGTAAAGAGACGCCTTAGCCTTGAAACACGCATGCGCCAGGCGCTAGAACGTGATGAGTTGCGCCTCTACTACCAGCCTATTTTTAGCCTCCACGATCAAAAACCAACGGGTGTAGAGGCACTTATTCGCTGGCAGGATCCAAACCGCGGCTTAATTCTACCCGATGATTTTATTCCACTTGCTGAAGATACGGGAATCATTTTACCGATTGGAGAATGGGTGATGGAACATGCCTGTTCTCAAGTGCATGAATGGGGATCGCAAGGTCTTGGGGAAATCAATTTATCAATCAACATATCCTCTGAGCAGTTTAAGCATAATAAACTTCATTCTAATGTGATTTCAGCACTGAAAAATACTGGGTTCAACGCACAGAAACTGGAGCTGGAAATTACTGAGAGAATGTTTTTAAATTTTACCAATAACGTGCGCGACACGTTGAACAACCTGAAGGCTGAGGGTTTGAAGTTATCTATTGATGATTTTGGTACTGGATATTCCAGCCTTAGTTACCTAAAGCAATTACCCATTGATACGGTAAAAATTGATCGCTCATTTATTATGGGTATTCCTGGAGACAAGGACGATACTCAAATTGCTTCGACCATCCTTGCAATGGCCCACGGGCTTGGCTTAGACGTTGTCGCAGAAGGTATAGAAAGTGAAGACCAGCTAAACTTTCTGAACTCACTTAACTGCGCACGAGGACAGGGGTATTATTTATGCAAACCAATGTCAGCGGAAGATGTTTCTGTTTGGTTAAAGAAGAAATTGGCTATTGATTAGCTCGATCACCAAAAACCATATTCAGCCATTTTATAGTGTTTATCTCTTAGCCAACCAATACAGCTATGATTAACCTATGAACACCTATCGAGGATACAAGCTGGGTATCCTTTCAGCACGATAAACACGCCAGCCACCTTCCAGGTCTGGTGCATCATCAAAAAGCGTCATTTTAAACACTTCTTTGCCTGGCATGGTATGGGTGACTTCAAGAATAACCGCCGTGTTTATCTTTTCTTTTGTAGCCAGGCTGCCATGAGTAATTAGTACATTATCGGCCTGAGGTAGATAATCAGCATCACCTAACGCACCCGAGTAATAAACAGTTTCTGCATGCTGGCCATACTGCCAGGCAATTTCGGCCTGTTTAGTTTCTTCATTTATCTTGTACTCAACCGCCCGACTAAAAGACCTGGTTCTTCTGGGCTGCCGATTGAAGGGACTCGCCCCATAACTACCATTATCATAGAGCATCAAATTGCCATTGGGCATTACCTCATGCGCATGCTGATGGTATGGAAAAAAGTATTTTTCATCGGTTTTTGATTTTAGTAGGTACCGTTCAAAACGCTCTTTATCCCAATTCTCATGTGGAGACAGAATCCAGATTAATTCGCCAGTTTTTCGGCTAAATTTTACCGTTGCATCCTGATGGCGCAGGGTCACAATAATCGAGTCATCATCAGGCTGATGGGTAACCGCATTGCCATGCGACCAGTCTTTAGTTTTTTTGCCGCGCAATATGCTATTCCAGTATCCACCCAAAGAGCCAAAACCAATCCGTTGCGGTTGAAGCATATTTAACATAGACCATGAATTCACAATATTACCGTCCGGATCAAATTCGACGACCAGGTCTCCTGCTACCAACGTTTTCTCTTTCGGTGCGTTTGCGTCTTTCTCACTTGTTGGGAAATTCAAAATATTCTTTTTTTCGACACTCAAAACAAGGAAATTACCATTGTCCATGGGAAACAGTTCGTGATGAAAGGATCGTGTCGCTACGGTCCCTTTGGGCTTTTTCTTTCTTTTTACTCGTGATGCGCGCCATTCCTTTATAACGTCACCAACCATATTTATTATTCTGACTTTATTGCCAACCAGAAATATCAAATTACCGTTAGCCAATTGTCGGACATCTGTGAAGCGGCTACCTGTCGTATACCAGACCACCTCACCGGCATGATCAACAATAATGATTAACGCACCGAATTCTTTATTCTTACTTCCTTCAGGAATTACCTCTACAAGCGTATACCCAGACTCCATTTTTGAAGGTTGACTCGTTACGTTTATTGAAGGAAAACCCTCCGGCAAAGGGTCAGTGGTAACCGTTAATAATTCTTTAAACGTTGTTCTATCGCCCGCATCAGATATCGCATGCACTTGAATAGTATGCGTTGTGTCGGGCCGAAAACCCAACACCGGGATTTCGTGAACGATCGCCAGTTTTTTTAGATCAACTGTCCAACTTTTTTTGTTTGAGGTGATCTCCAGGTTAATCCTGGTGGGTATATTCGTGCTCAACGTCAGTAGTGCAGCAAGGGGGGTGTTCAGGTTTGGATCAAGCTCGACATCAGGCGCGACAGTAATAACAGGCGTCGGATCTGAAAATATTCGATCTATTGCACAGCCTGTTATCAGCAGACAGCTGATTGCAATAATTATCCACCTGCTTAAAGGATGTATTCGTTTCACATTATTAACATGGCTCACTATCTTTGATTTCATTTATTTAACCGAACACTCAATCGAACAATAATTCCCTGACCTGCTTGTTCTTAAATCGCCACAATACGTTATCAATAAAATAATGATGCACATTAATAAATACCATGAAAGAAATCATAAAAAAACTGGCAGTAAGCACGCTACTCGAACCTTGCATCTGGTCAAACGATTTTGGAATGTAATCAAACGCCAGAAAACCAAAAAACATCATAACCCCAAAAAAAACCAACAATCTTATATTAGTTTTTGATCGACCAGCTATTTTATAACGGGCTTGCTCGACCTTGGCGACAAATGGAAAATATTGAAGAGAATGAAAAAATCCTAATAGATAAAAAAACTGTGGGTCACCAAGCAAAGGGATGTGCCAGAGCAACAAGGCAAACAAAGGAATAAGAAAATTAATACTGGGCAATCTGTTTTCGCGGACATAAATCCGGATAAACATTAGCGCAACGGTAACAAACATCAGACCAACTATAACGTAAGAGGCTTGAAACCAGACATAGGGCAAATTAAGGCGATATACAGTCAAACCATAAAATGGGTACGCACCCTCAGAACAGTTAACATATAGCCAGGTTACCCACCAGGTACTTAGCAGCGCATAACGCAGAATATTTCGTTCGATATTTCCCAGGCGGTAGTTATCAAGTTTGGCGTAAACCATCATGCAACCGAAGGTTTGTTTTGAATAATGCCATCCAACTGTGAAATACATCAGCAAGAGAAGAGCGCCCAGCATTTCAGACCCCAAATTCGGGTAAAGCCCCAGCCTGGTCTTTAATCCAAAAAACTCAAACAAAGTATTAAAAAAAAATACCAGCCTGCTATCGGAAACAGACGATGACCAGTAATTCAAACTAATCAAAACTGCAATAATCAATGCTATAGGAACAAAAATCAGCTGAAACCAGTTGCTGACAATAAAATCTTTGCCTTGCATGTAGGCCAGTTTGTAGGAAGCCATAAAATGTGGGTAATTCACCCAGTATGCCAACGATAAAGCAGCAGCCGGTATCGCCAGAGTGAACGACTCGGCCAGGCCAATACTGTCTTTCAGGAAATAAACGGGGATCCAAACCAGGATACTTAATCCACCAAGCATCAAAAAATCTATCGGCCTGGAAATAAAAAGGTAATCCCGCTGATTTTCCTTAGCTGAGCCTGGCGCCTCTATTACTGCTTCAACCGATACGGAATTTGTCATAAATTCAAGCCTTTCGTTACAGATATTTATATCTCGGGATGGTGTTTTTATTATCTACCCTTAAAAATATAAAATTGATCAGCCCAATTTTCAAAACTCTTATGATAATTACCGCAGAATATTCTCAACCGAAAACCCTTCACGCTCCATTACATCCCGCAATCGCTTCAAAGCTTCCAGCTGAATCTGGCGCACACGCTCACGCGTGACACCAAGGGAACTGCCGACTTCTTCCAGCGTTGACACATCCCTGCCATGTAAGCCGAAACGACATTCAACCACCTCACGTTGTTTTTCATTGAGCTGGCCAAGCCATGTGTCCAGACAATGCTGCATGTCTTCATCCTGCAATAGCACAGAAGGATCGAGATTGTGATCATCCGGAATGGTATCAACGATAGTTTTATCACTATCTCGCCCTAACGGAACATCCACCGAAGTAACTCGCTCATTTAAGCCCAACATGCGCTTTACATCGTCGATGGGTTTATCCAGCATGTGTGCGATTTCTTCAGGACTGGGTTCATGATCTAACGTTTGCGTTAAATGACGCGCCGCACGCAAGTAGATGTTGATTTCTTTAACGACATGGATAGGTAAACGAATGGTGCGCGTCTGATTCATAATGCCACGCTCAATGGTTTGACGAATCCACCAGGTAGCATAAGTAGAAAAACGAAAACCCCGTTCAGGGTCAAACTTTTCCACCGCGCGAATCAAGCCCAGGTTGCCTTCCTCTATGAGATCAAGCAAAGCCAGGCCACGATTAAGGTAACGACGTGCAATCTTCACTACCAGACGAAGATTGCTTTCGATCATGTGCCTGCGTGCGTCCTGATCACCCTTTTGGATTCTGCGGGCAATCTCAACTTCCTCCTCAGCCGTTAATAGCGGGGAAAAGCCGATTTCACCCAGGTAAAGTCTTGTGGCATCGAGCTCACGCTCTGAAAATTCTTTTCGGCGTGCTGTAGGTTTTTCTTTACTGGCCGGTTCTTTTTTTAAGGAGCTTTTTGAGGATTTCTTAGGCGGCTTTTCAGGTGTTTCTTCAGTAGACTCCGAAACGACACCAGTATCTTCTAGTGACCCAGACTCCAAACCATCATCTTTCGGGGCTCCAGATTTCACCTTGATTTCTTCTTTAGCTTTGTCGCTTTTGTCAGACATTCAACAAACACCACCCTAACTTGAGAAAACAACCCTATCTTCGTGGCAAATAACGCAAAGGATCCACAGGTTTTCCATTGCGCCGTATTTCAAAATGAAGTTTCGCACGACCGGCACGACCGTTTGTAGATGCACTGCCCATATCTGCAATTTTTTGACCGACCTTAACTATCTCACCCTCTTTAACATACAGCTTTTTATTAAACGCGTAAGCACTTAAATACTTCTCATTGTGTTTTACGATAATAAGCTTTCCATAGCGGGCAAGTCCACTACCTGCGTAGACCACTTTTCCAGGTGCCGCAACCACAACAGGGCTTCCTAGCTTGCCTGAAATATCCAAACCTTGTCGGGTCGGATCTTTTGCTGAAAACGATTGCGAAATCCGCCGCCCTTTTGTTGGCCAGCGCCACTTAACTGTTTTTGAACCAAAATATTCTTTTACTTTTGACACCACTTTCCGTGCTTTTTGCTTCAAGCTGGAAGAGGTCACCTGCGAAGTCGTTAATTTGGAAGAAACAGTTCTGGGTGGACGATTTTTGGCTGTGGCAGAACTGCCCCCTTTGGCCGAACCAGAAGGCCCTACCACCGGTGCAGCACCTCTGTTTCGTGTTGTTCGGGAGTTATCTGGCTTGTATTCCTGCAATGCCGCAACGGACTGTCCTGCGGGCGGCGCTACTCGCAAACGTTGGCCCGGACTTAAATAATAAGGTGGTTTAATGCGATTCCATTTAGCCACTTGCCGATAGTCATAACCATAAGCCCAGCCAATGGAATAAAGCGTTTCACCACGTTTCACCACATGATGA
>JAUWVK010000167.1 GCA_030617485.1 Gammaproteobacteria bacterium | reverse complement strand
TGGAAGAACTGGCTGAGCTGGCAGAAACAAAAGCTTATCCAGATTCTGACAATATCAGTGTGATTGCTTTTCGCTGGGTTTCTAAGGGCTCCGACGAGAAATCAGAAGAATCAGTTCAAGAAGAAGCGCCAAAATCTGTAGAAGCAAAGGCGACTTAAAGTATTAGGTGTTTGCATTGGGTGCCTACATTGGGCGTCTACATTAATCCGCGTTCTGCCAGCGATACCGTTACTCCATCTCCGATTACCAGATGATCCAGCACTCGAATATCAACCAGGGCTAATGCTTTAGTGAGTTGCTGAGTGATGTTGCGATCTGCATCACTGGGTTCAGCCACACCACTGGGATGATTGTGCGCCAGAATCACCGAGGCGGCATTATGGCCAAGTGCCTTTTTCACTACTTCCCGTGGGTGCACACTGGCGCCGTTAATCGTGCCCTGAAATAGCTCTTCGAAGACAATTACCCGATGGCGATTATCCAGAAACAAACAGGCAAAGACTTCGTGGGGGTAGTCACGTAGGCGTGATTGTAAATATCGCCGGGTGTCGTCCGGATTTTCCATGACATCGTCTCGGCGAAGTTTCTCCAACAAATGCCGACGGGCCATTTCAGTGGTGGCCTGCAGTTGCGCAAACTTGGCTTCTCCCAGTCCTTCGCCTTCGCAAAATTCCTTAAGGTTTGCTTCAAGCAGTGAACGCAGGCTGCCAAAGCGATTCAGTAAATCTCGAGCCAGGTCCACAGCGGTTTTACCGCGGGTGCCGGTGCGCAGAAAAATGGCCAGTAACTCGGCATCTGAAAGTGCTGCCGCTCCTTTGAGTAACAGTTTTTCTCTTGGCCGTTCTTCCATGGGCCAGTCGGTAATTGCCATGTCTTAATCCTTTAAGTGAGTCTTTTTAATGTGTTTCTTAAGTTCAATCCTTTGAAAATCCATGGTAAGCACACATGTTTTATCAATTACTCCGTTTTTCGTTTAAAATGTGCGTTATCAGTCTGTTGAAGATAACAGCTCCTCGCCGTAGAACCAGGCACTATTCACACTTAGACCAAAAAAATGAACACCCCAGACACCTCAGCCAATACAAGTCTCATGAACAAGCGCATCCTGCTGGGTGTGAGTGGTTCTATTGCGGCTTATAAAGCTGCTGAGTTGGTGAGGCGTTTAAAAGAAGGTGGTGCCGATGTGCGTGTGGTGCTCAGCCAGGGGGGTGCCGAGTTTGTTACCCCGCTGACTTTTCAGGCGCTATCAGGTAACCCGGTGCACGCTGACTTGCTGGATGTTGAGGCCGAAGCTGCCATGGGGCACATAGAGCTGGCTCGTTGGGCGGATGCCATTGTGGTTGCTCCCGCCAGTGCAAACTTTATATCCCGTCTTGCTCAGGGTCGGGCAGACGATCTGCTTAGCGCCATATGCCTGGCCACTGAATCTCCCGTGGCGATTGCCCCGGCCATGAATCAGCAAATGTGGGCCAATACAGCTACTCAGGAAAATCTGAAGACCCTTGGAGAGCGGGGTGTGCTTCAGTTTGGCCCGGCTGAAGGCGATCAGGCCTGTGGGGAAACAGGACTTGGGCGAATGCTAGAAGCCGGTTATCTTGCCCAAAAAACCGCAGGTTTATTTGAGGCGGGTTCACTTGCTGGACTCATCGTGATGGTCACCGCCGGTCCTACACAGGAAGCAATAGACCCCGTGCGTTATTTGAGTAACCGAAGTTCTGGAAAAATGGGCTATGCCATTGCCCGGGCAGCGGCAGAAGCTGGTGCAAAAACTTTGTTAGTGAGCGGCCCTACATCGTTAACAACCCCGGCTCGAGTACAACGTATCGATATTAAAAGCGCCCAGCAAATGCACGATGCGGTGTTGGAGCATGTTGGCGGCTGTCATATTTTTATTTCAGCTGCAGCGGTTGCCGACTACCGTGTTGCAGAACCTGCGGTGAAAAAAATAAAGAAACAACAGAAAGAACTCAGCTTGCAGCTGGTACGAAATCCTGACGTGTTGTCAGAAGTTGCGGCCATAAAAAACGGCCCATTCAGCGTAGGCTTTGCGGCGGAAACAGAAAGTCTAGAAGTTCACGCTCGTGAAAAGCTGCAAAACAAAAATCTGGATATGATTGCTGCCAACCTTGTTGGTGAAGGTAAAGCGTTTGATCAGGATGAGAATGCCTTATTGGTGCTGTCTACTTCTGGGCAAGTAGAGCTGCCATGTACAGGTAAAGAAAAATTGGCGCGGCAGTTAATTAGTATTGTTGCTAAAAATTATCATTTGGCCTGATTAAGCTAATAGCACTTTCATTGAGTTTTGATGCTGTATTCCTGGATGGTTTAGGGAGCTAGCCTGCAGCCAAAGCTTTTTCGAATTCATCAAAAGTGCTGGCCTGATCCGACAGGTCTATCTTGATATCTAGTTGCTTTGCAATGTGGCTGGTTGAGAAAATTCCCCGAATGGATTCCGTCGTTTTATCGTTTATTGGTTCAACCACTAATAAATGTTGCCGACGAGTTGTCTTAATGGTTTCTATAATGTCGCCAATGCTGGCTGATTCCACATCAGATAAATTTAATACATCAATGTTTGTTGTCGTCGTCATAATGTCTCTTGCCATTATGTCTTCACGTTTGCCGCCATGATCAGTGATGTATTGCATGGGTTTTTCACCCATGACATCGGTGGCGGTGATCAAGCCGACCAGGGTACTGTCAGCGTCGGTAACAAACAATAACCTAACGCCATAGGCGATCATTCGATCATTGGCTTCATTGATGGGCGCGGTAGAGGTTACGGAAAAAGGTATAGTTTGAGAAAGATCTGTCATCACATAAATGGCAGGGTCTGTCATTGATACTTTATTTCTATTTTTTTGATCCCGTCTGTTGAGTTTGGCATTACTGGCAATAATATGGTGTGGTAATCGTTTGTGTTGTCCAGGCATTTCCTTCTCCGGAGTTGAATCGTTAACTTATTGGCAGGTGTCTACCATTTGTCATAGTTTTTGATGGGCAATCAAGTCAGAAACATAAATCCATTTATTTTTTCTTTTTACTGCCGCTGGGCTCCAGCTTAACCACAACCGTATCCTGAGGCTCATCAATGAATCGTGGTTTTGATGTGGAGGACTGCCCTTTTTCTGCCGCCAGCTCAGTTTCACGTGCGCTTATCAGGCTCAGGCACTCGCGGATACTGTTAATGGTTTGTTCTGACAATGGGTGTCGCAGCTCTGCAGGCGTATAGGTATCCTTGGCAACATC
>JAUWVK010000160.1 GCA_030617485.1 Gammaproteobacteria bacterium | reverse complement strand
GTTTTACCCGAAGCCGTTGGCCCCATTAAGAAAATTGCTGGGGGCTTTTCAGTACTCGATGTGTTCACTAGAGACTCACTAACAGAAGGGTCTAAATGTAGAGTTAATTCCAGAATTCAAGATTCAAGGCCAGAATCACCGCATCTTCCCGACCATTTTTGGCGGGATAATAATCTTTGCGAGTACCCATTTGGTTAAAACCCAGACGTTCGTACAACTCTATCGCTGCAACATTAGAAGGTCTGACTTCCAGAAAAATATCTTCGATACCCTCGTCCTTTGCTTCATCCAGCATATTGGTCAGTAACAGTTGACCAAGGCCACGACGTTGAAATTCTTCCGCTACACACAAATTAAGAATGTGCGCCTCGCCTGCACCGGTGGACATAATGCAATAACTGGCAAGGACACCACCAACTTCACCAATCGAGCAGTGATAACCTACCCGTATACAGTCAGCCATGATTCTGTTTGTCCACGGATAAGTATACGCCGACAACTCAATGGCCATAACGGCATCGATATCGTCTTTCTCCATCGGTCGGATATTCAGGCTAGGCAATTGAACCACTGCACTCACGATGTTGCCTGACCTGTTTTATTTTCATCTCCAGCATGAATAATCGACAATGCCAAACGCAGATCATTCCAGGATTTGGCTTTTTCACTGGGCTTACGTAATAGATAGGCTGGATGATATGTCACAACAACAGGTGTACCAGCGTACTGGTATTGTTTGCCACGCATCTTTCCTATGGCCGTTTCAACCTTCATCAAATTGTGTGCCGCAATACCGCCAACAGCGAGAATCACTTTCGGTTTCACCATCTCGATTTGTCGCTGCAAATACGATTCGCACTGCGAAACTTCTTCAGGCTGAGGATCACGATCCCCTGGTGGACGGCACTTAAGAATGTTGGCGATGTAAACTTGCTCTCGCTTATAACCGATTGCCAATAACATGTTATTGAGTAACTGACCGGCAGGGCCCACAAATGGTTCTCCCTGTTGATCTTCGTCTGCACCTGGTGCTTCACCAATCACCATTACCTGCGCCTGATGAGCGCCGATACCGAAAACTGTATTAGTGCGCGACTCATGCAAAACACAGGCAGTACACGATGAAACCATTGATTGCAGTGCCGACCAATCCAGCTGACTGATTTCAACATCAGTTGTCGTCGGCGCAACACCACGTTCCACTGCGTCTACTATCACTGCTGGCGTTTCAACTGACACTTCAACCGGGACTACATTTTCTTTTACATCATCAACCGTATCTTCAATCAGCTCCTCAACTACTTTTTCAACCACTTCTTCTACTACACTGGTTGACGGTTGTGCGCGTAACGCCCAGGACTGAATTCCCATAGCCTGTAAGTACTGAGCATTCTGTTCGTTGTTTATCCCGGAGGATTTTGGCGATGACATGTGTTTGCGAAACTAACCTGTTAGTCCTGACTCGTTAACGTACTTATTTTTACACCTGAGGGTGTTGCCGGTCTATCGGTTCCATCACCTTGTTCAAGGCATTAATGTAAGCCTTGGCCGAAGCGATAACGATATCGGTATCCGCACCCTGTCCATTCACAATGCTTCCATTTTTTTGTAATCGTACCGTGACTTCACCCTGCGAATCGGTACCACTGGTAATGTTGTTTACTGAATACAACTGCAATTCGGTGCCACTATCCACTACCGTTTCAATAGCCTTGAATGCTGCATCTACCGGACCACCACCATCTGACGTCCCTTGTTTTTCTTCACCATCCACATTCAACGTAATAACCGCATTGGGTGTCTCGCCTGTTTCCGAACAGACTTTTAAACCAACCAGTTTCACCCGCTCATTTTCGGCTTCCAAATTCGTCTCGGTAACAATTGCCTGCAAATCATCGTCAAAGATTTCATGCTTTTTATCCGCAAGATCTTTGAAACGAACAAAGGCTGCATTGAGGTCTTCCTCAGACTCAAATGTCACACCCAATTCCTGTAAACGAGTGCGAAAGGCATTACGACCCGAGTGTTTACCCAACACCATGCGGTTAGCGCTCCAGCCCACATCTTCTGCGCGCATGATTTCGTAGGTCTCACGATTTTTAAGCACACCATCCTGATGAATGCCAGACTCATGAGCGAAAGCATTGACGCCCACAATAGCCTTGTTGGGCTGCACAGTGAAACCAGTGATGTTCGACACCAAACGAGAACACGGTACAATTTGTGTTTTATCCAAATGGTCAACCGTGCAATCAAAAACATCCTGGCGCGTACTGACAGCCATCACAATCTCTTCCAATGAAGCATTACCAGCACGCTCACCTAAACCATTAATGGTGCATTCGACTTGCCGAGCACCATTCATAACTGCCGACAAAGAGTTGGCCACGGCTAAACCCAGGTCATTATGACAATGCACAGAGAACACGGCCTTGTCCGAATTAGGAACACGCTCGATGAGATTGCCGATTAAACTACCAAACTGCTGTGGCACGTTATAACCCACTGTGTCCGGAATGTTGACTGTAGTCGCGCCGGCATCGATGACCGCTTCCAATATACGGCAAAGAAAATCCAGATCGGATCGGCCTGCATCCTCAGGAGAAAACTCTACATTGTCCGTATATTTCCGCGCCCGCTTCACAGCATGGACAGCTTGTTCCAGTACCGCATCTGGCTCCATGCGCAACTTCATTTTCATGTGTATGGGTGAAGTGGCAATAAAGGTATGTATACGTGCGGAATTAGCGCCTTTTAATGCCTCACCTACTCTGTCGATATCTTTGTCCAGCGCCCGCGCAAGCCCGCAAACCGTGCTGTCTTTAATGACATCCGCTACAGCTTTAACTGCCGCAAAATCACCCTCACTGGCAATGGGAAAGCCTGCCTCAATAACATCAACATGCATTTTTTCAAGGGCTTTGGCGATACGCACCTTTTCATCACGCGTCATCGACGCACCGGGGCTCTGTTCCCCATCGCGCAAGGTCGTATCAAAAATTATTAACTGATTACTCATTTCGGACTCCATCTATCTCTAAACCATCTTATCAGTGGTAACAGGAATTTTCAGTCACACACATCAAAGATTTTGTATTAATTTGGCTATGCCGGACGCGAATATCAACCAAAATATCAAACATTAGGTCGAATACTACGAACAGGCGTAGCACGGAAGATTAAAATTGTGGGGATAAAGTAATGTGCCCTAAGGCAGCAGACGTAGAGCTGAAAAAGAGGCAGCAAAAAAGCCAGCGCACAAGTCCACCTGCCCGGAAGGCACATGAGATGAATACTTGTAGCTGTTATTAATCATAGTAGTTAGTTGCTTCAATATTTATCGTAAAGTCTGGCTTACTATAGCGGCCAATTTCACCTCTTTCAAGGAATTCTGCCTGATTGATATCAACCTATCAGGTGATTGCTCTCGCTATTTCTCCGAAGGGCCCTGATCCTCAGACGATTTGCCACCTTCTAAATGGCTGTGAGATTTACGTTCAGCCCGCCTACGCCGGAGTGTAATCAGCGTAATCACTGGCCCAGACAAGGCGTACAAAGCAAATCCAGCAAACAATATCTGTGGGGGGTCAATAGAGATCAGTACAAACACCAGC
>JAUWVK010000156.1 GCA_030617485.1 Gammaproteobacteria bacterium | reverse complement strand
AGCATGTTGCGTACCCTGGCGGATCGGCGTGAGCAGCGACCTTTATGGTTCATATACGGCAACAATTGTTGGCAAGATGTGATTTTCAGAGAGGAACTAGAAGATTTGAAAGAACATCTAAACCTACAGCTTGTGCATGTTTTGAATGACCCGCCACCTGACTGGATGGGGGAGTCAGGTTTTATTACAACAGAGATGTTGCAGAAGTTCCTCCCCGAAGATGCGAAAAAGTATGAGTATTTTTTGTGTGGTCCCAAACCCATGACTGATGTTGTGCAGAAGGGGTTGCACGACCTTCATGTGCCATTGGGAAAAATTCATTTCGAACTATTTGATATGGTTTAAGGTAAGTAAATCATGCGTGAAGAATGGGCCAGGCGAATCGCACTTCTCACCAGTCTGTTGATACTGCTGTTGGCCGTTATCTTTGCTCTCATCCAAAATCCGTCCATGACTCCTGACGTAACAGATAAAAGTGTAAAGATGCCTTCGGTTAACCTTCAGGTACCAGGCGTTATTAGTCCTGAACACATCGAAGCAGGGCGACAGGTTTACAAACAGCAGGCATGTGCACGTTGTCACTCCATCGCAGGGAAAGGTAATTCTCGAAATCCATTAGATGGCGTCGGTATAAAACGCACTGCTGATGAACTGCGTAACTGGATCATTGGTGCGGATACGATACAGGGGTCGGTTCCCGAAGGTGTCTTCAAGCTGAAAAAAACGTATAGAGGGTTAACGGAGCGCGACCTTGATTCATTGGTTATCTATATGCAGAGCTTACAACCGTGAAAAACCAGGCCAGAGAGTGTTTTGGAGACATTCAGTAATGATTCTAAGCTGATTTGCTGACGGGAATGGCTGCTTTCAGTATATACCGGTCATTCGAAACACAATATGCAGCTACCGCTTATAGCGGTCTGATGGATTTTATTGTTAGCGAGATTTAGCTAGTCGTACAATGGCAGGCCACTGGGTACAGAGGCCGGCACATCTTTCCGCAAATCAACGCTACCCGGGTCAGTCAAAGCATTTAGGAAGTCGATGATGCGATCAACATCTTCTTCGCTGTAGGTCATTGGCTGCAACTCATTATGCAAAGCGATAAAATCGACACGGTCGGGATCATTCATGGTTATAAAATCAAGCGAGTCAAGATCTGCGCGTGATGGTAACACTGCCTGGCCTTGATCATAATTATGTAGCGCATTAACAGTATCCAATTTGTGCTCCACCACTGCACGCAGCGTATTGTAGGCACCCGCATGGCCGTACGGCGCAGTCAGGGCAACATTGCGCAGGTTTGGTGTGCGGAACTTGAGTATGTCGCCCGGAGCACCAGTCTTCTGCTCACGGCCAAAGTCTTCTCGGCCATCAGTGTTATCGCCACTATTACTGCCTCGGCCGGGACCAATCTGAGGCATCGCAACTGCGTGGAAACCATGGTCAGTCTGGAATTTTCCACTGTGACAATCTGCGCATGCATTGCCATTACTGTCACCGTTATAAAAAAGTGCCATCCCAACTATTGCATTCGCGCTCATAGCACTTACATCACCGCGAAGATATTGATCAAACGGACTGTTGTCCGCGCGCCAGAAAACACCCTCAAATGCAGCGATCGCATTGGCCGCATGTGCATAGGTGATATCCTCTTTAACAATGACATCAGAGAATGCCGCCTTGAACATTTCTACATACTCTGGAATACGTTGCAAACGCTCTGCGAGTAGCTCCCAAACTCCGCCAGGTCCCGCCAGGTTACCCTTTGCCGCCGCTTTGGCAATATGGTTTTCACTACCCTGTCCTGCCATTTCAGTTGGAGATGTAACAGGGAACATAGCCTGGCATGCCAGCACATTTTCCAAGTTTTCGGGAAGATCATATCCAACCGGCGTTTCACATCCGCTCGGAAAATTATTATTCACAGATACACGTCCGTCATGGAACAACACTTCAAATTCGTGCGCGCCTAAATTGAACACGGGTGGTGCATTTCTCGGTACGCGTTCATGGATAGCGTACTTTTTAATACCGGTGTCACGGGTTATGCCCAAGCCATTAGCGCCTTCGCCAGCTGACAGCGATAAACCATCACCAGTATCAGTTAATGAATGGTGGCAGGTTGCACAGGAAATGTTTTTGTTACCGCTAAGAATTTTGTCAAACATTAGATTCCTACCAAGCTCAACCTTTGCTTCGCTTGGTTTTCGAAAGTCTACATCAGTGACTGGACCTGGTATTTGGCCACTGCCTAGCACCGCACCACTGATATTCATCAATGCAACAACTAATATTGCTAGGATCAGTTTTGATTTTTTCATTTGTTATAGCTCTCCAGTTAAAACACTCTCTTTTTCCTAGATACTCCTTAATATCCAGAATCAAATTGTGTAGGATTTTATGGCGAAGTGGTCAAAGTGAAGCCACAACCTCACAGCCCATCAACATTTGTTCTTCGGTTAAGCGCAAGAACAACAAAACTATCAAAAGAAAAACTATCTTTTTTGTATTATCGGTATAGTCACCAGTATATTCAACAAAGTATTTTGGTCGAGAATTGAGACAAAAAGAGACGTGTCATAGACGTCAATTGATGCGCTAAATAATTAGCACATCTAGCAGGAAGGTACAGTAATCAATTGATTTCTGTACCCCTGCTTATGCTGGATTGAAGGTAAGACGGATTGATGAACCGTACCTTTGAGGTAAATATCTGGTGGAGTGTCAGGGGAGGCCTGGAAAAGTTTTCCAGTGAGTCACTCCATATATTGAAGGGGTGGGTGGGGCCGAAGAAACAGGGGGGGCGGTCTTTTATACACATCTCCGTAGGACACTCAGCCGGTTTTATGGAAACGTTTTTGATCAGTTACGACTGCATGCCGAACGTCTGCTTTGCAGCGAAAGCGGTCATTAAAGCAGAAAGTGTTTAATGGCCGCTTCACCCCAAAAGCAGCCATTAAAAATCCATTTACAGCAGCGGTTTTGGAAACCACTGATTTGAGGGACAGGTATTACTGGGCAATAATATTCATAGCCACAAAACCTGCATTATAGAAAGAATGCAATAGAATGCACGGATATATATTCGCATATCTGTCACGAAAAAAACCGAATACCAACGACGGGGCTAAAACCATAATAGCCCAGATCCCTGGTTGATACATGGCATGCGCCAGGATGAACAACAGAGATGCAAACCAGTTAGCAGCCGATAATCCTACCAATGATTTTTTACCCCATGGTTTGTCGAAAATGGTCTTCTGAATAATTCCCCTGAACAGAATTTCCTCAAGAAGCGGATACCAGATCACGGTTAATATGATAATCTTGGTTATCGAGCCCTGATCAATCGTATAAGTAGGGATCACTGTAAACCACAGCATCACCCATACAAGAACCCCAGCCACTAAAGATAAAATAAAAAGACGATCCTTCTGGAAAGGTGGCCAGGCACCAAGTCCAATATCTGCCAGAACGCTACTCACTATTTTTGTCATTAATATTTTTCCAGTTACTAACGCAAGATGCCCTTCAAAGAAGGGCATCTTGATAAAACAACTCCAAGAATATGAGTTCTACTATTCTTGAATTTCTGCTTCCTTCAACTTCCTTCGAGTCAAGTATAACAAGCTTATAATCACGACAAACAAAAATGTCGGATCGAAGCCACTGGGTTTGCCAACCGTACAGCCAAAGAT
>JAUWVK010000168.1 GCA_030617485.1 Gammaproteobacteria bacterium | reverse complement strand
CTAATATATTCCGGCCTGCAATCCGGATAACCTGAGTAATCAACTGCATTCACACCAATATAGATATGCTGTGCGTCGAGCACTTCTGCCCAGGCCAAAGCGTAAGATAAAAAAATGGTATTTCGTGCCGGAACATACGTGACTGGAATGCCTTCCGTGGGAATACCATCTACGGGGGCAGCAGGCACATCAATACTATCATCCGTTAATGCAGAGCCACCGATAGCGCGCATATCCAGTGAAACCTGTTTATGTTTGATGGCCCCCAAAGTTTTTGCTATACGGTCGGCAGCCAATAATTCAGACCTATGGCGTTGACCATAATCAAAACTCAATGCATAACAGTCGTAACCCTGATCGCGAGCTATTGCCAAAGTGGTCGAAGAATCCAGCCCCCCGGAAACCAGAATAACCGCTTTTTGTTGTTCATTGTTCATAGTTAATTGTTCATTCTACTGACTACCGTCCTTGCTCTTCACCCCAAAGAATTTTATGGAGCTGTATTTGAAAACGAACGGCCAACTGATCTTTCAATACCCATTCCGCCAGGTCACGCGCCTGTTGCTGACCATAAACAGGAGAAAACAATACCTCACAGATCTCTGAAAGCTTATAGTCATCAAGCACCTGTTTAGCCCAGTCATAATCTGCACGGTCACAAACAACAAACTTCACCTGATCCTGATGATTCAAACAATTTATATTCCCCCAAAGATTTTTGGCGCTCTCTCCAGACCCGGGGGTTTTTAAATCCATCACTTTAACGACTCGCTCATCAACTCCACAAACATCTAATGCGCCACTGGTTTCAAGAGAAACCTCATAGCCTGCATCACACAACTTCTTTAGCAGTGTCTGGCAATTTTTTTGTGCCAGCGGCTCACCACCTGTCACTGTGACATGGCGAGGATAGTTATCTGAACCATGAAAACCGGCTATTTTTTCAAGAACCTCATCCATAGACAACCACTCACCGCCCTGAAAAGCATATGTCGTATCGCAATAACCACAACGCAAAGGGCAGCCAGTCAGTCTAACGAACACCGTTGGAAATCCCACAGTACGAGACTCACCTTGCAGTGAATAAAATATCTCGGTAATCCGAAGTTTATTAGAATGATCTTTTTCTATTGCGGGAGATGATGTGTCGGCGCACATAACAGTAATAAAATGCCTACCAGGATAAACAGGGGTTATTAATTAGTTACGACAGTATTGTCGATAATAAAGAGTGATTGGTAAATACATGCGCTTTTTTATACAAGATTTACTGTTATAAAAAATCTAACGAAGCCGTTTTAGCTCCTGTAACCGTTTTTGGGCAAGATTTGCAGCCGTAGAATTCGGATAACTTTTCGAAACATTGGATAAAGACAATTGCGCCTTATCTATCTGGCCAAGCTCCTGATAGGTGTACCCCATTTTAAGCATGGCATCCGCACGCTTGGGACTTGCAGGATAGTTTTTTACAACTTTCTCAAAATCACTCAAAGCCAGTTTAAAATGTCGCTGTGCATAATTTGCTTCACCCAGCCAATATTGTGCATTACCGGCAAACCGTCCTCGAGGATAAGACTTCATGAAAGCCTTGAATGCCACTACAGCCTGATCGTATTGACCATTTTTAAGAAAGCCAAAAGCCTTTTCATAGGATATCCGTTCTTCCTGGGAATCAGATGGAGCATCAGGAGGTGTAGCTTGCGCAGGAACTGCGGGTGCAGCTGAGGCAGCCGAACTAGCGGGTACAGGCTCAGGAACAAATGCACCCATTGCGGGAGCTGCAACATTACCCTGTTCTATTTTGCGAAGACGCTGGTCGATATCCAGATACAAATCTCGCTGGCGCTTATTCAGATTCTCCATGGTATGAGCCTGCTCTTCCATTTCACCCAACATCCTTTGAACCTCATTCTGCAGACTATCCATGCGCTCCATGAGATCTAATAATGTTTGATTTTCCAGCCTGGAAAGACGGGCTTCGAGAGATGGACCAGAAGATGAGCCCGAACCCCCTGCACCAGTCGCATCAACAACCGGCGCAGGAGTATTACGAGCCCAGGATGGCTGCGCCCAGAAAGGCACTACCATTAATGTGGCCAAGGTCACGCCCAACAATTGGCGGCTCAATAAATCGTGTGACACTGGGCTTTCTCTATGATTATTGTGAATAACTGCTCAATTACCGCAATCAATTAACGTTGGTAAATAAATTCAGCACGACGATTCAAACTCCAGGCATCCTCATCATGACCCAAAGCAGCAGGACGTTCTTCGCCATAACTAATGGAGTTGATCTGCGCTGATGAAGCTCCCTGTAAAGTCAGTATGCGTTGTACCGTAGAGATACGTCGTTCACCCAGAGCAATATTATATTCACGTGTACCACGCTCATCGGCATGACCTTCAAGCGTCACCTTGGCATTAGAGTTAGCTGCTAGATACTTGCCATGAGCAGCAACAATTGCGCGAAAATCATCTTTAATATCACTGCGGTCAAAATCAAAATAAACCACACGTTTAGACACTAATGCGTTGGGGTCATCCAATGTGTCTCCCTCAAAACCGGGGGTTCCATCCATGGTTCCATCCATGGTTCCATCAGCACCAGTACCAACGCCGCTTGTGGTAGCCGATGAACTGGAATCAGCAGCACCAGCAGAACCAGCAGCTCCCTCATCTTTCACTTCACCCGAAGTACCACAACCGATAAGAAACAGTACGGGCACAAAAGCAAGCGTGATTTTGGTCCAAAATTTCATAACTAACTCCTTCGTTATTAATCTTTAGTTTATCTTCGTATTCGTTAATGCTTTGTATTCACTAATTCAGGGGAGACCAGGCTGGTTCTCTCACGTCACCCTCAGGTACAGTCAGGCGTTGATGAACGCGTCCGTCAACTGAAACAGCAGCCAACACTCCTTTCATACCAGAGCTTGTCGCGTAAATTATCATGCTTCCGTTTGGCGCAAAACTGGGCGATTCATCTAACGCCCCGTCCGTTAAAACCCTCAGGTTGCCACTCTCAAGGTCCAGTACCGCTACTCGATAATCCCCACCTACCCGATGAATCATGGCAAGTCGTTTGCCATCATGCGAAACAGAAGCCCGAGCATTGTACTTACCTTCATAGGTCAGTCGCTTAGCCCGACCACCACCACTGGGTATGCGATATATCTGAGGCCGACCGCCACGATCCGACGTAAAAATGACTGATCGCCCATCGGGATCCCAAACGGGTTCC
>JAUWVK010000081.1 GCA_030617485.1 Gammaproteobacteria bacterium | reverse complement strand
CATGATTAGCCTCACCAGTTTTGATTTGGGTCTAGCCGCAATGCTCGTGGTAATTCTTGCGCTGCTCAGTCGGCGCATGCAGCTTGGGCTTGAAGGCCAGCTTCTGATCGCTGCCGCCCGAACCGTAGTGCAGTTATTGCTAATTGGTCAGGTGCTGGAAAGCCTCTTTTCTCATGTAAATCTGCTTTGGATCACCGCCATAGCCATCATCATGCTGCTGGCTGCGGGTCGTGAAGTCATGGCGCGCCAACAACGTCGCTTCAAAGGTGCCTGGGGCTTTGGCATGGGCACGTTTGCCATGTTCATCTCATCATTTGCGGTAACTGTTCTAGCACTTATCACTATTATCGGTACCGATCCCTGGTATACACCCCAATATGCCATCCCGCTGCTAGGCATGATGCTGGGTAATACCATGAACGGCATTGCCCTTGGGCTCGACCGTCTTACTCAAACTACCTGGCAACAACGGGCAATCATCGAACAACGCTTGATGCTGGGGGCTAGCCGTACCGAAGCCATTCTTGAAATTCGACGTGAAGCGATGCGTAGCGGAATGATGCCAATGATTAATGCCATGGCAGCCGCTGGCCTGATCAGTCTGCCGGGTATGATGACCGGTCAAATACTTGCCGGTATCCCCCCCATCGAGGCGGTGAAGTATCAAATCTTAATTATGTTTTTGATTACCGCCGGAACCGGCTTTGGAGTAAGTACTGCATTGTGGCTGGCATCACGAAAATTGTTTGATGAACGTCATCGACTGCGATTGGACACGCTTAGTGTGCCACGTGGTTAATAAAAACCGATTCGTATATTCGTTACCATCTAATCTTGCTGTAAGTAAAAATGCAGCGTTTACCGGTTGAAGTCACAAGCGTTAGCAGTCATTAACAACCGTTATGGCAAATGGCTGCTATCGGGCATAAACAGACGCTGGGCTTGCAAAATAAATTCCCCGCATGTGGGGGCGCTCCATATAAAATTTGTTTAGGGCCCGTTAACAGCTCCTAAAACCTCCATCTGTAATAAAGTTCGGCTCGTGATGCATCAACTGATGTACCAGAGTTTTTCTCTTTAATATCCAAAGAGGTGACACTAAGCCCCCAGCCTGCCAATTCACCGCTCCCAACATACTCCATATACACAACAGCACCAATTGCTGCATCGTATTCGGTAGTGGTAGTTGTAGTGGTAGTGGTTTCAAGCGACGCCCCTGCATCAAAAACAACACCAATACCGTAGACAATTGGATTCGCTCGATATTGATACGCTAACTGCAAATAGGCGTCTCTAAATGACGCATCCTGTGTAAACAACGTATAGTATTGAAGACCAAGCGACATGCGATAACCGCTACCATGTTGAAACATTTGCTCATAACCTAGACGCAATTGGACGCCATTTCCTGCAAAGATATCAGACCCATCAACCACATCAATCAATTTATCCCCACCGTACGAAAACCCAAGACTTACTACAGCACCACCTTCTGCGCGCGATGGTAAAGAAGTGGGTTGCCCCTTGATCGTGGGCGCTTCGGGTTGAGGCTGAACAACCGGGGCAGGAGCAACAAACTCTACCGCAGGGCGGGGAGTAACTTTGTCTGGTATAGGCACCGGCTCCGGTTCGTCTACTTCAGATGGCGCAGGTTTGGGAGCGTTATTGGCAGGAGGAACCAGGGTTTGTATAACCACCGGTATGCTTACTTTAGGTGGCGTACTTTTTGGTGCTACATATTTCGATCGCGTACTTTTTGGTACTACACTTTCTGTTGAGACATAAGGGGGCAGTTTAAGAACAACACCAACGCCCATATTATTCGCACCATCGACGAAGATGGAGGGATTCAGTTTCATGATATCCCGCCTTAAACGTGCCTGCTTACGAGCGTCCCCCGGATAAACGGCGCGACCGATCGCGAACAGTGTATCGCCGCGCGTCACTTTCCATTCAGTATCGTTGAGTATCCCTGCATTTGCTGAAGGCAAATAAAGATAACAAGCAAAAAACACGGCCAGTATGCCACCAAAACTGCGTACTTGCTTAAATTCCATCTCTTTATGTCTCCCTTGCGGTGCCACTTCAATCACTCTTTCAGGCCTTCTTCCAAATTTTTATAGCACAATGTAACCTGAAAATCCTCCAACATTTTTTTATTTTCCAGTCTTCTTGATTCATTTAAATAAGAGAGCATGCCTGCGGACATTACACTTTCCGCTTTGACTCTCGATATTTCCGGCGGCTGCGATAAACCCTTCGCTTTTGCCACGGCTTTAAAATAATAACTCATGGTGCTGGGCTGGCCATCAGACACATTGTAGATTTCAACTTTAGACTCACTGGCTTTTCCATGCTCACCTGCTGCTACACAAATTTGTGCTAGGTCATCCTGGTGAATACGATTAGTAAACGGTGATTCCGATTCTTTTAAAATGGGTAATTCTTTTTGCAAACGTGCTATGGGTAAACGTCCAGCGCCATAGATGCCGCCCACTCGTAATATAACAATTGGTACCCCGGTTTTTTCTGACCAGCTGCGCAAGGTGTTTTCAGCATCCAGACGTCGCATACCACGATCTGTCTGCGGATTAACCGGTTGCGCCTCGGTAATCCATTCTCCCTGACAATCGCCATAAACTGCGGTAGTGCTAATCAGTATAATTTTAGCGGGCTGTTTCTCAGGCTGACTGCTCGTCGAAAGAGCCGTTATAAAATTGTGGATATAAGGATCAGTGGTGCCCTCACCGGGCGGGGGGGCAAAATAATAGACATCGGCGCCCTCATTACTACTGGAAACTCCGCTGAAAAGCCCCTGTAATGAGTTCAGCTGACTGAGGTCACCTAAAATAGGTCTGATATTCAGGCTTTGTAAACCTTTTGCGCTTTCCTCACTACGAGCCAAACCATAAACCGTGGCACCTTTTTGCTGGCAAAGCCTGGCGACTCGACGACCAATATCACCGCAGCCAATAATTAACACAGGCTTCATGGGTGGTTAAGTCCCTGTTTTTCCCTCATAATCTCCAGCCTTGTTTTTTGAGTTAGCAGTTCCTGGATCATTTTATGAGTTATACAGTTGATATTAAACCCAGCGGTCACAGTTTCCAGGTTAAGAAAGGAGAGACCGTACTCGATGCAGCACTTCGACACGGCTATGCCTTTCCCTATGGCTGTCGAAATGGCGCTTGCGGCGCCTGCAAAGGCAAACTGCTTTCTGGCGACATTGATTATGGTACGAATAAACCAACGGCATTAAAAGAAGATGATATCAATAATGGCCTGATCGTCTGCTGTCAGGCTCGCGTAGGATCTGATTTAACCATTGAAATCGAAGAAGTCTCTGCCGCTGCTGACATTGAAATCCGGATCATGCCTACCAAGGTCCACAAAAAGGAGTTCCTTGCCGATGACGTGGTGAGATTATTTCTAAAATTACCAGACAGTGAACGACTACAGTTTCTGGCTGGTCAATATGTCGACATCCTGTTGAAAGATGGCCGTAAACGTAGCTTCTCTATCGCCAATGCGCCTCACGACGATGCCTATATCGAATTACATATCCGTCATGTAGACGGGGGTGATTTCACCGGTTATGTCTGCGATGAGCTACAGGAAAAAGATATTCTGCGTATTGAAGGACCCCACGGAAGTTTTTTCCTGCGTGAAGAAAATAATCGGCCAATGATCTTTGTAGCTGGCGGAACTGGCTTTGCGCCTATAAAAGGCATTATTGAACACATACTCGCTGAAAATGTTGATCTGCCCATGCATTTATACTGGGGGGTACGTGATCATAAAGATTTGTATCTGGCCGATCTCGCCATGAAGTGGGATAAACATATTCCAAACTTTCACTTCATTCCGGTGCTATCGGAACCTTCGGACGAAAAAACTGAAAAAATGCGCACCGGTTACGTACATAAAGCTATTCTCGAGGATTTTCCTGAGGGTTTTTCAGACTTTGATGTCTATGCCAGCGGGCCGCCAGTGATGGTGAATGCTATCTTTGATGCCTTCAAACCTAATGGTCTTACCGAAGAAAACTATTTTTCGGATGCCTTTGAGTACCAGACACCAAAAACAAAATAAGCCTGTTAAAACCACAATAGGATTTATTCAGGTTAACGCTTTTTTCTTACTGTCTTCAACATCGTCTCCGTGATGACTGTCCTCTTCGGGCTCATCTTGAAAACTTTCCAGCGTGTTGCCCGTTACCTTTTCCAGAGCACTCTCGACTATTGTATTACCAGCAGTATTCCCAACAACAGCGTCCATTACTATCGGTATTGAATTTTCACAACCCGGGGCTAAACGTAAACCCTCACGGAAATATTCTGATGCACGATCACTTTCACCGAGTTTGTCCAGTAAATTTCCCAGCTCATTATAGGCTTCCGCACTTGGACGAGCACTAACACTCGCTTCCAGATAGCTTTGCGCTTTACCCCATAGTTTGTCACGCAGACTCAACCGGCCGGCTGTTAGCAGGGTAACCGCATCATTTTCATGCCCAATTAACAATGATTCCGCCATAGATAGGTGATGGTTATAATCAGCGCTGGTTACCAGGCCGTAACAATATACCAATGCTTCACTACGATTATTTTTTAGTGCTGAACGAATAAGTGGTTCCAGATGATCCGTTTCTCCACATTCCACAAGTCGTTGTACATAACAAAGAAGAATTTCTTCATTTTCACGGAAATGCTTCGGGATACGTTCCCATAAATCTTTTAAGCGTTTAACATTCTCTGCGTTTGCCGTTGAGCTATTTAAAACATCATTTCCTTTAACGGCCGTTTGTATTTTAAACAGGGCAAGGTAGGACTTACGACTTAAATTTTCGATCTCTTCATCTGAGTAAACATTTCTTTTGCGAAGAGATGGCATCAATTCCAGGAGATGCTCCCAGTCCCCAAGTTCTTCATACAGTTTTGCAAGCGCTGTTAAAACCTGCGCATGCTTGGGGGAAAGTTGCTGAAGATGACGCAACGTGGCCAATGCTTGCTCTAATTGATTATGTTGAAGCTGAAGTTCAGCCTGCGTTAAACCCACAGCAATATCTGCACCTGAAACACTTTCATGAGCCTGCTTTAAATAATTATCACGGCGTTGGTCCGCTCCCTGTGCCTGTGCGGCTCTGGCTGCCGCTAAATAATTTAATAAAGGGGCATGCCCATCATTAACATTTTTAAGCAGCTGTTTTTCTGAGCGTTGCCAATGACCTTCGGCAAGATCAATCAACCCTCGCGTTAAGGAAACCATTGCCTTTCGTTCACGGCGACGTTGACGCCAGTGTCGAACACCGCCAGGGACTCCCAACATGCGTGAAACGAATCGAATGGTGTAGTAGACAGCGGCAAATGCCAATATCGCCATGATTACCGACAAAGCCAATGTAGTTTCTACTGTCCAGGAGCCTATGGCAATAAGCACATAACCAGGATTTTCTATGGCCATTAGCGCGAGGCTGACAGCAATAATCAGAGTAACCAGTACTGTGACAAGAAGCTTCATGAATTAGCCACGATCCTATTTACGAGTTCCTATAAACATAAGTATTACCACAGGTTTACTTGCTACCAAATTTCACACCACGCTCAACTAACAAACTGCGTAATTGACGCAAAGAACCACTCACATCGGGGATGGCCGGTCTTAACTCTATTTTTGATAGCTCCGATGTTTGTTTCAACGCATTGATCACACCAGGTGATTCTTCATTGAAATAGGTACTCATCCAGCTATTGGCTTCATTAAGATTTTGGCGGAACAAATTTGTGTCGCCACGCAATAGCGCCAATCGTGCCTGTTCCAGCTTTAACCGGAGATTTTGGACTAAAAACCATGACTCCGCTGGTGGTAATAATGGTTCGATGGGTTGCTTGTGACGTCGTACGACCACCAAACTCTTGATATCTTTCCATACTACCGCCGGAATATCCTGCCAGCTTTCCGGTGCCTGGTCTTTAATTTGTCCGGTTGCCACAGCCACTCGCTCTTTATCAACAAGGGGCAAATCCTCTACCTTAGCGGCCAAACTACCCAAACTTAGTGCCATGCCTGCCAAATCGGGCTCTTTCACTGCATTCAACAATAACAATTCTTCTTTGATTAACTTTCTAATTTTCAGTAAAGCAGGATCGCCCAGTTGTTTAATCTTCTGGTCTGCGTTTTCAAATATAGCCATTGCCGTCACTCGGTCATGAGCAAGAGTGAGTCGGTGATTCGCTATGGTTAGTAAATATTCCACCTCAGCCATGCGCCATTCATTTGATGTGCGTCCCAGTTTAGTCGCTACAGCTTCTATGGATGTTTTGAATGATAAAAATTCATTCTCGGAATTTTTACGGGCCCGAGATTCTCTGTCTAATGCCTGGCTGGTATTTTTTACATCCTGCTCTAATTTATTTTGAAAACTTAAAATTCTGGCAGTTAATTGTTGTTGTTCCTGTAGTAATACATATTCATATCCAATTCCCACACTAGCAAACACAGCAACCAATAACGCAAACAATGCTATTTTTGAAATAGATTGCTTTTCTTTTTTTGGTTTGACTTTCTTTGTCTTTTTTTTGTGTTCTTTAGGATCAATTTTATTGTCCGGTAAAACATCCTTCGCTGGGACAGCGTCATCTATATCTCCGGACGATTGTCCAGAATCTTGCTCAGGTGCAGGTTGTTTAGCTTTATTCTTTTTTTCAGTCATAGTGTTATAACTACTATTTAGTGCTTAATTACGGCTTTGCCAATTCTGAATCGCTTCAAGTATTGCTTTGTTAGTCACTGTAGAAGAAAGAATGGGTTTTTGTTTGAAACCTAATTCGCTAGCTAATCCAGCTGCACGCTCACTCACCACCACAAGCATTGATGACAATAATTTCTGTTGATGCTCATTGTTTACCATTGTAAGCAGGTTGCGCAATCCTTCATTACTGGTCACTACTATCAGGATCCTACGGCCCTCATCCCAGCATTCAT